>NZ_JAERLW010000004.1:0-242295 GCF_018256215.1 Gluconobacter sp. Dm-73
GGCCTACACTCCATCGGTAAGCCTGTGAATCACAACCTCTCGCTCAGTTCAATAAATTAATAGGTCCTGAGCCTAGCCAAAACTGGTCCTGGCGATTCCTGGTCGCTTCAAGCCCTCCAATACGCCGAAGACTGCGAATGAACGGCTCAGTGAATGAGCGTGGCTGTGTCGCCAGCTCGTCCGCGTGGTCCTGCAAGAACTGCCGGAGGTCTGCCAGTGACCTCTTGTTGTCTCTTACGCCGGTAATGAGTTCAAGAGCCTGGCGTCTGATGCTCATAAATACCCCGTCCAATGATGCGGCCATCCCCAACGCGCGCGCCTGGGCCGTGGATTTATCGCTGGTGCGGAGCGAGCGAACAAGATGTTCACCCAAGATGGGGCGGATGTCGGACGGGATACGGATTTTCAGATACCAACCGGAGCCCCGGCGGGTCATGTAAGGCGTTGCCACGCAGTGTCGTCCCATGTGCCACGGTTATGTGCCACGCGCCAGAAAACCTGCAAAAAAAATTGTCTGAAAAATCAATGACTTAGAGTCATGGTGTCCCATAGGGGATTCGAACCCCTGTTGCCGCCGTGAGAGGGCAGTGTCCTAGGCCTCTAGACGAATGGGACGAGGCGAAGGGCTTAATAGGGTGCCCTTCGGATCTTTGCAAGCGTTATTTAGGAGGTTTTTTGTGTCAGCAGAGGGCCGAGGCTTTTCCCGCCGAACAGATGAACATGGAAATGGGGGACTTCCTGTCCGGAATTAGGCCCGGAATTGCTGATGAGGCGGAAGCCTTCTTGGGTCAGGCCTTCGTCTTCGGCAATTTTTGAAACTGCGCGCCAGAAGCCTGTGATTTCTTCTGGAGAGGCTGTTGCGCCGAAATCTGCGATGGAGACGTAAGGACCTTTGGGGATGACCAGAACATGGATCGGCGCCTGAGGGACGATATCGTGAAACGCGAGCACGAAATCATCTTCATAGACCGTGCGTGAGGGGATTTCCTTACGCAGGATGCGGGCGAAGATGTTGTTGGGATCGTATGCCATGGGCAGGCTCCTGTTTAGCCGATCTTTTCCTTGGGGCGGGCAGCTTTTTCTGCGATGCCGCTGGTGCCTTCGCGGCGCTTGAGTTCCGTCCAGACGTCTTCAGGGGAGACGCCTGCGTCCACCCACATAACGATCAAGTGGTACAGAACATCCGCGCTTTCGCCGATCAGCTCCTTGCGGTTGCCGTTGACGGCTTCAATCAGGCACTCGACCGCTTCCTCACCGAATTTCTGGGCGATTTTGTTGCGGCCGCGGGACATCAGGCGTGCGGAATGGCTGAGAGACGGGTCGGTACCGCGACGGGATTGGACCGTGTCATACAGGCGCTGGAGAATCTGTTCCTGCAGGAGGTCGGATTTCTTGTCATCCTGCTGTTTTGAGGGCTTCGGAGCCGGTTTGGTGGCGGGTTTACCCATGATCTTACTCTCCAAGCCTGACCGGCAGACCGGCCTTGTTCAGCGCGTTCTTGACTTCATCGATGCGGAACTGGCCGAAGTGGAACACACTTGCCGCCAGAAGGCCACTTGCGCCAACTTCCGCTCCCTCCACGAAATGCTGTAATTCGCCCACGCCACCCGAGGCAACGACCGGAACAGTTACTGCGTTGCAGACCGCGCGCAGCAGATCGAGGTCAAAGCCTGCACGGGTGCCGTCGCGGTCCATGCTGGTCAGCAGGATTTCGCCCGCACCCAGATCCTGCATTTTCCGCGCCCATTCCACGACATCCAGACCTGTGGGTTCGCGGCCGCCCTTGGCATAGACTTCCCAGCCACCCTGGCCATTGGAGCGCGCATCGATGGCAACGACGATGCACTGACTGCCGAAACGTTCAGAGGCCTCACGGATCAGGTCCGGGTTTTTGATGGCAGCCGAGTTGACGGCGCATTTGTCGGCACCGGCGAGCAGGAGACGGCGCATGTCTTCGCAGGTGCGGACACCACCGCCCACGGTCAGGGGCAGACAGATGGCTTCGGCCGTGCGGCGAACGACGTCGAGAATGGTGTCCCGGTTTTCAACGCTGGCAGTGATGTCCAGAAAGGTAAGTTCGTCGGCACCGGCAGCGTCGTAAAGTTTGGCCTGTTCGACCGGATCGCCTGCATCGCGCAGGGAAACGAAGTTTACCCCTTTGACGACGCGCCCGTCCTTGACGTCCAGGCAAGGGATGACGCGGAGTTTCAGCATGACCCGAGGACGTCCAGTGCGTCTTTGAGCGCGATACGGCCGTCGTAAAGCGCGCGGCCGACGATCGCGCCGGAAATGCCCGGAACGTCGCGGGCGACGTCGCGCAGGGCTTTGAGATGCTCCAGAGTCCCGACACCGCCGCTGGCGATGACTGGAATGGACAGGCGGCGTGCCATGTCTGCGGTCTGTTCGAGGTCGAGCCCGGCCAGCATGCCGTCGCGGGTGATTTCGGTGAAGATCACGGCGGCGACACCGGCATCTTCCATGCGCAGGGCCAGATCGTTGGCCTCCAGTTCCGATACCTCGGCCCAGCCTTCGGTGGCGACGCGGCCCTGCCGCGCGTCGATGCCAGCAACGATCCGGCCCGGGAAGGCACGGGCGGCCTGACGCACAAGTTCAGGGTCTTTGACGGCCACGGAACCTAGAATCACGCGTGAGACACCGGCTTCGAGCCAGCGTTCAATCGCGGCCATATCTCGGATTCCGCCGCCGAGTTGTACGGGAAGGCTGGTGGCCTTCACGATGGATTCAATCGCCGGAATATTGGTCGAACGGCCTGCAAAAGCACCGTTCAGGTCCACGACATGGATGTGACGGCATCCGGCTTCGGCGAACATGCGGGCCTGGGCACCGGGATCGTCAGAGTAATGGGTTGCATCTTCCATTTCGCCGCGCCGCAGGCGGACGCAGGCACCGTCCTTGAGGTCAATGGCAGGATAGAGCGTTAGGCCGTGTGTTGCAGTCCGGGTTTCGGGCTCGGGTGCCGCACCGGAGGCGGAACTGCCGGCGTCAGGCATGGCGATGCTGGACTGCCAGCGGGCGGCCTCGTTCTCGTTTGCCAGAAGTTTTGAGAGAAAAAGTCCGCGCACCGTCTGCCCTCCGATCCGTGCATAATAAGGATGCGTGCCCCAGTGTTCGAACTCGAATGACCGGAACAGCCCGATAGCGGCGACATGCGTTTCGCGGATGTCGCAGTTTACAACCTTGCACCCAATGGCCTTTGCGCCCTTGAGCATGGCTTCCAGAAGTGCGCGTCCCAGACCGTGCCCGCGGGCATAGGGCGCCACGAAAAAGCCGGTCAGGTTGGCGGTTGCTGCGTGGGCTTCATAGCTTGCAGGCGGGCGGACAAGCTGGCCCGCCCCGCAGATCACACCATTTTCGCGCACGATGTAGAAGCTGCGCTCCGGGACGAGCAGCAGCCCTTCGAAATAGCGCGCCAGAGCCTGCGGGCCGGGAGGCTGAAGCCAGCCGAAGCCGCCGCCGTCCAGAATACCCGCCGATGTGGCCTCGATCAGGGCGTCCAGATCTTCGGGCGACAGCGACGAGACGACCCGTTCGCAGGTGATCGTCATGAAGTCCACCGCAGGAAGTTGCCGAGGATGGTCAGGCCGACATCCTGGCTTTTTTCGACGTGGAACTGCGTGCCGCAGCGGTTTCCGCGGGCCACGATGGCCGGAACCTGCGTGCCGTATTGCGCGGTTGCGACCAGATCGCTGTCCGCGCCATCATGCAGGGCATAGGAATGAACAAAATAGCCGTGATTGCCGGGTGTGAGGCCGTCCGTCAGCAGATGTGCGCCGGGTGTGAAATCCAGCGTGTTCCAGCCCATATGGGGCAGACGCAGACCGGCACTGGCGGCTTCATCCATGCGCCGGATATTGCCAGAGATCCAGCCCAACCCCTCGGTCCGGCCATGTTCAAGGCCGTATTCGCTCATGAGCTGCATGCCGACGCAGATGCCGAGAAACGGAGTGCCATTGGAAGTTGCGGTTTCAAGCATGGCGCGCAGTTCGGGGCCAAGGCCCTGCGCGCAGTCCGCGAATGCGCCCTGACCGGGGAGGATCAGGCGGTCTGCGGTGAGGATGTCGTCTGCGTCGCGGGAAATGACGACGTCGGCTTCGATCCCCTTGCGTGTCGCGGCCTTGCGGGCTGCCTGTGCGGCCGAGGCGAGATTTCCGCCATTGTAGTCAATTACGACGACGCGCATGGAAACTCCGGAGATGTGCCGTAGGAAGGGGCGTATTGCTGCTGGTCCATCCAGCGCAGGAGCGCGATGTCCCGGCTGGGTGCGGCGATGGGCGTACCGGGAACGCGGCCATTCAGGCGCTGTTCCCACAGCCGGATCTCAGCCGTGAAGCTGGCGAGGACGGCGTGAATGGCTACGACCAGATCAAGCCGGGGCCAGAACCCTTTTAGGACATGCAGAACGATCATGGTGACGGCAGCAGCCAGAAGGGCGGAAATCCAAGCGCCATAGGTCAGCAGGCCAAACCAGCCGAAAAACAGGACGCGCCATGAAAAACCGTCCTGCACCATCACGGGGATCTGCGGGCCGGGAGCATCAAGCTTCGTGCAGGGAATATAGAGCTTCACAGCACGCCTTTGGTGGAAGGAATAGCACCGGCCGAGCGCGGATCATGTGAAACGGCAACTTTCAACGCGCGGGCAACGGCCTTGAAGCCGCTTTCGGCGATATGGTGGGCATTGGTTCCGGCCTTGCAGGTCAGATGCAGGGCGATATGGGCGGACATGGCGAAGGCGCGGAAAAACTCTTCGAACAGTTCCGTGTCCATCGTCCCGATCTTCTCCCGCGGAAAGACGACATTCCAGGCGAGATAGGGGCGGCCGGAAATATCCACCACGGCTTCGCACAAGGCTTCGTCCAACGGCACAAGCGCATGACCAAAACGTTCGATCCCACGCTTGCCTCCGATGGCCTGACGAAAGGCCTGTCCGAAAACGATGCCAACATCCTCGACAGTATGATGCCCGTCGATATGCAGGTCTCCCTTGGCTTTCAGGTCAAGGTTGAAACCGCCATGTTTGGCCAGCGCCGTCAGCATGTGATCGAAAAAGCCAATGCCGCTGTCCACGTCGGAACGGCCTTCGCCGTCGAGTGTGAGGGCAAGGGTGATGTCGGTTTCGCTGGTGGCGCGATGCAGGCTGGCGTGGCGGATGTCGTTCATGACCTCCCTGCTACACCAGCATGGCGCGGATTTCCACGCTATCTGGCTAAGATGCGTGCAAAATCCGTCCGTTTGCAGAAAGAAAAAGCCGGAGCAGGTAAAGCGCGTTCCCGGAGGAAACCGTGCGAAAGTACGTCACGTTTCCTTGAAGTGGGCCGTGTCAGGAAATTGCCCTTGGCGAGGAAGAAAGATCGGACCATATTTCCTGATTATGGCACATCATCATTCTCCCCTCGACGTCCTTCTCTCCCGCGCCTCGACGGACCATCTCGTCGAGCCTCCGCCGAAGGGGGATGATCTCCGCACCATTCTCTCTGCTGGCCTGCGGGCGCCAGATCACGGGAAAATGCGGCCCTGGCGCTATACGGTGATCAAGGGCAAGCATCGCGAGGCCTTCGCCGATCTCGTGGTGGAAGCGATGGGGCGGCAGGAGCCCGATGCGCCTGAAGCCAAGAAGACCAAGCGTCATCATCGCTTCTCCAACATGCCAATGATCATCGCACTTGGGATGCATCTTAAGCCTGAAGGAAAAATCCCGGTCATCGAACAGGAAATGGCTGTGGCCGCAGGAGCGATGAATGTTCTGAACGCGCTTCACGCATCCGGTTTCGGCGGTATGTGGGTAACGGGTCCGTTCTGTGAAGACCGTATTCTGTTAACAGCTCTGGGGCTGCCTGAGCCGCATCGTCTCGCGGGTTTCCTGTTCGTCGGAACGCCCGCGAAGCATTCCGATGAGCGCAAGCGTCCCGAAATCGACGATTACATGGCGGTCTGGAAGGGCGATGCCATCAAGTTCGCCGCAGATGCCGGCTGAACAGATGCGTTACGACGTTATCATCGCGGGTGGTGGTCCGGTCGGGTTGGCTGCTGCCATTTCGTTTGCGCGGGACGGACGTAAGGTCTGTCTTGTCGAGCGGTCATCTGCGGATGTGCTGGCTGATCCGCCTTTTGACGGGCGAGAAATCGCGCTGACACATCATGCCTCGGAATGGCTGAAAGCCGTTGGGGCATGGGATGAAATCCCGGCTGGTAGCATCTGCCCGATGTATACAGCCCGGATTGAGACCGGGAAGACTGGAAATCCGCCACTTCTGTTCGATGCGCCCGCCGATGGCCCCGATGCGCTGGGGCATATGGTGGCGAATCATCTGATCCGCCGGGCGCTTTATCGCGTGGTTTCGAGAACGCAGGGTATAGACCTCAAAGCCGGGGAAGGCATTGCCAGTTCGTGGCACGATACGCGGTCGGCAGGCGTCATTCTGGCCAATGGCGAACGTCTTGAGGCCGATCTGCTCGTGGCGGCGGATGGGCGTTTTTCACGCCTGCGGACCGAAGCCGGGATCGGGGCGATCGTTCACGATTTCCAGCGGAACATCATGGTCTGCCGGATGCGGCATCCCGAGCCGCATGCCAATACGGCGCTTCAATGGTTCGATGAAGGGCAGACGATTGCTCTGCTGCCGGTCGCAGCGGATGATCGTCCGGGGTCCTGTTCGTCGCTGGTTCTGACGCTGGAGCCAGACGAGATCGCGCGTCTCAAGGCGCTGGATGGCAAGGCTTTCAGCGAAGATATCACCGCCCGCACGCAGGGGCGTATGGGGCCAATGACGCTGGAGAGCGCGCGTTGCGTCTATCCCCTCAAGGCCGTTTACGCCCATCGCTTTCAGGCGCCGCGTTTGGCCCTGATCGGGGATGCCGCGGTGGGAATGCATCCGATTACGGCGCACGGGTTCAATCTTGGCCTCAAGGGACAGGAAGTTCTGGCCAAGGCGATTGCAGATGGTCCGGGTGATGCGGGTGATCCGTCCGTTCTGTCGCGTTTCGAACGGACGCACCGTCTGGCGACGGCGCCGCTCTTTGCGGCCACCAATGCCATTGCGACCGTCTATACCCGTGACGAAGCTCCGTTCCTGATGGCGCGTCGGGCCGGGCTGGCGGTAGCCAACCGGCTTCTGCCCTTCAAGGCAGCCGTGACAAATATGCTGATGGATCGTCAGGGCTGAGGCCTCGACGATCCATCAGTTGAAATGTGCTCGCAGCAGCGGTGTTGACGAAATGCAGAGCATAATCAGCCCGAACAGCGCCATAACCTTGATAATAAAAAAGCAGGCATGGTGGCGGGCATCCGCCCCGGTTGCCAGCATCATGAACGGGTCTGGATCAGGAAAGCCGGTTTTGCTGTTGATCTGCACGAGTTCCAGGGCCCGCTGACGGCTGGGCGCCGCCTGCGCCCGGCGGCGCGCCATTTCCGTCCCGGATATATCGGCTTTTTCGTGCAGGGCCGTAAGGTAGAGTTCCAGATCTTCGCGGCGATACGCGATTTTGCCATCCGGACCCTGCGTGTGCGCCGGCCCCGTGCCGAGAAGGGACAGCAGCTTCATTCTGCGTTCTGGTAGCGCGAGATGGGCTGCTGCTTCCGCTCTGGAAAGCGTTTTGGAGCGTACAGGCAGATGAAAGACCTGTCCGCCTGACTTTTCACCGGGAATATGTGTCGGAGACGGCATTGGTCTGAATCCTGATTTCTCTGGACGGACTGACATTATGGTCAGTCCGTTCGGAAATCGAGCATTTCCCGGAGTCCCACTCCTTATTTTTGATCAGGCTGTCGTGATGGCGATGCCTTCGGAGCGGAACCGGCGGAAGACGTCAAAGAGAATGGCGTCCTGCACGCTGCTGGCGTCGCGCGCGGAGGTGAGGGCGACACTCAGGGTCACAGTCAGGCTGTCTGCGGTAATGGCACTGACCCGGACTTTGGGGGCGGGTGTTGCGAGGACATCGTCGCGATGTGCGGCAACTTCCAGCAGCATGGATTTTGCTTTTTCCGGATGGGTCGCCACCGGAACCTGAAATGTTAGGGTCAGGGTGCCCGTCGCACCGCTCAGCGTGGCGTTTTTGACGCTTGTGGTGATGAACTGTGAGTTCGGAACGATCATGGTCGAACCATCGCTCAGCCCGATATCGGTCGCGCGGATGCTGATGCGCTTGATATCGCCCCGTGTACCAGCGATTTCGACCATGTCTCCAACGCGCACTGGCCGTTCGGCCATAAGAATAACGCCAGAGACGAAGTTCTGCACGATGGATTGCAGGCCGAAACCGATACCGACCGAGAGAGCACTGACCACCCAGGTCAGGTTCTGCACAGACACCCCGGCGATGGAGAGAATACCGAGGCCGACGAGGATCCACGAGCAATAGGTGAAAATGCTGAGGATCGACGTCCGGCTGCCGATGTCGAGGCGCGTGGTCGGGAAAAACCGGTCCCTGATCCAGCCTCGGGTCTGGCGGATGGCGTAATAGGCGACCACAGCCAGCACGATGACCAGGACGACCGTATCGAGAGAAATCTTCACGCCGTGAATGGTGTTGCCGACGAACAGCAGCCAGAGGCGGGTCGTGATATCCGTAACACTGAAGCTGCCATCTGTCTGCGCAATGGAAAACAGCAGCAGAAGCAGCAGGATATTTCCAAGCCCGGAGAGGATCACTCCGATCTGCGAGAGGCGGGGCTGGGGGAGGCCAAGCTGCATCAGGCGGAGGCTGAAGAAACTGCCTTCCGAAAACAGTCGCTCCAGAACATCGCGCCAGCACAGACCCAGAAGTGCCACGATGGCCACGCCCGTGCCCAGCGAGAGCAGCCAGCCATTGAGCGTGAAGGCGAAGGCCACATAGCCCAGCAGGATGGAAATGACCGTGACCGTCAGAAGCAGGCTGGACACACCCAGCGCAGACGGCGCAAAGCCGCGCGTATCGTTCTGGTTGCCCAGTCGGCGAAACGTATCCACAGCACACAGGCCAATGGCGATGGAGAACGCGATTTCCAGCAGGATCTGAAGCGTCTGCCCAAAAGCATCCTGAGCCTGAAACGCACGCAGCAGATCCAGAAGAAGAATGCTGATCGCTAGAATCCAGTCCACACCCCGAAGCGCCTTGCGCTCTCCGGGATTGCCCTGCGCCAGAACGCCGCTCCGTCCGAACACTGGCAGACCGGCGCCAATAATGAAGCCGCAGACAGGAACGGTCTCGCCGATGATCGCACCAATCGGGCCGCCGCCATCAGGCAGGGCTGCCGCAGCCCAGATGAACCATGTCAGGGTAGCGATCAAGGCTTCCAGCGCACCGTTCAGCGTAATGGCAATGACGCTGGCGGAGAGCGCCTCTTTCACACTGTCTTCAGTGGCGGGCCGGAAATGGGCGCCACAGCGCTTGAGCAGACGCAGGATCAAAGGAGAGCTGAGGCCGATGATTGCGAAAGTGATCGCGCAGCCGATCAGAAGGTGGAGCCAGTTCGCCAGAACGCCGCCTTCATGAAACGAAGAGTGGTTTTCGGCGCGCTCGGTCAGGAGCGTGTTCCAGAAGCGCGGAGCCAGCGGTGAAACCGTATGTTCGGACAGGGCCGCGTGCTGAAGCTGTGTGCGACGCGCGTTGATGGCCGTGTTGAGCTGCTGGGCCTGAAGATTATAGAGTCTGGCGCGGATCAGGGCCGATTTCACGGACTGCGCATTCTGTTGCATCCGCTGCCGCTGTGCCGTGACGGACGGGTCTTCATTTTCCGCCGCGCTGGTGCCGAGGATCTTCAGAAAAGATTCGGTGATGTTGTCGTAGGACTGGATCTGCGTGACGGCATCCTGCGTGTTCTGCTGGACCTTCTGGATCCGGGACGACAGGCTGTCGAGTTCGCTGTTGCCCGTATTTTCATCCTTGCGGTTCAGAACGGCGAAGACCTGCCGCAGAGTGGTGGCGCTGTCGTCGAGCTGGTGAGCGATGGTGCTGGAAACCGCAGCCCAGCCAAGGCCGGATGTGGTGGGATCGGACTGCGCGTCGTTTCCAATGCCTTTAGGCATGGCTTTGGAAGGGGCCGTGTTCGTTTGGGCTGTGGCCTGAGGCGCAGCACGTGCAGCGGGAGGAACCAGTCCTGCAAAAACCAGCGTGAAAGCGACGGACAGAACACTCAGAACACGTCCGCAAACGGCTCCAGACCGCTGTTGTTTAAGAGATGAAGAGGCGCGCGCGGCAGGCCATGTGGTCATGCGTCGGGTGTTCCGTTCAGTGTCTTGATGGGTTTTCAACGGTTTGCAGGGACAGGGGTTCGATTGCGGCGGAGAACACGGATATGAAAAAGGCATCTTTTCCCAGAGAGAAAAGATGCCCGGGAGGCGTAAAGTGCTGCGGAGGATCAGTCCTTCCAGTCCACTCCATGCGCGTCCGCAATCGACTCGAAGCCGTCGCGACGCATGGCGTCCAGAAGTTCCTGTTTCATGCGGCTCAGGATGCCGGGCCCCTGAAGCACGAAAGAGGAATAGATCTGCACCATGTCCGCGCCCATGCGGATGCGGGCAAGAATGTCCTCGCCTGTTTCAATGCCGCCGCAGGAAATCAGCGCCAGTCGGCCCTTGTTCAGTCCGGAGACGATCCGCAGCACGTCCCGCGAACGGGCCGCCAGAGGGCGCCCGGACAGGCCGCCGGTTTCGCGGGCTGCCGGATCGCGCAGGCTGCCGGGACGGGCGATGGTCGTGTTGGTCAGGATCAGGCCCTGCGCACCACCTTCGATAGCGGCCTCAAGGATCGGCTCGTAGGAGCTGTCATCCAGATCCGGCGCGAGCTTGACCAGAAGTGGCGGCCGTTCGGGGTTGCGCGTGTTGATCGCTGCCAGAAGCTCTTTCAGCATCGCCGCCGACTGAAGATCCCGCAGGCCCGGCGTATTGGGTGACGACAGATTCATCGTGATGTAGTCGGCATACGGACGCACGCGGGCTACGAGTTCCGGATAATCCCGAAGCGGGTCGGAGCCGGTCTTGTTGATGCCGATATTCACGCCCAGCGGAACGATCGGGCCGCGCGTCCGGCCATTGGGCATCGGACGGTGTAGACGGGCGAGACGTCGGCAGAAGCGGTTCACGCCACAGCCGTTGAAGCCCATCCGGTTGATGATCGCGCCATCCTCGACCAGCCGGAACAGGCGTGGGCCCGGATTGCCGGGCTGGGGGCGGGGCGTCACGGTCCCGGCCTCGATATGCCCGAAGCCCAGCTTTGCGAGCGGGCGAATGGCGCGGGCGTCCTTGTCGAACCCGGCGGCTAGGCCGATCGGATTGGGAAAGCGCAGGCCGAGCACACGGGTCGAGAGGGCCGGGACGTCTTTCGGCGCCTGACCACCGAGGCCAAGAGCGAGAGAGTGAATGGCGAGTTCATGCGCCGTTTCGGTGTCGAAGCGGTGCAGGAGAGGGGTGACGAGCGTTCCGAGATCGATCATGAATCGTTTCCATACCCTAATCCGTGCTGTGAAGCATCCACCTCACAGCTTTGGGTGATGTCTGGTGGCGTTTTATCTTGGCGGTAACGCAGGGACACGATAGACGCGAATGCATGTCCGATGCCCCTGCTTCTGAATCCTATGACGAGCCTTACCTTGAGACGTGTTGCCGCTCGACGCTGCACCGGCTTCTGCTCTGTGGCGCGACGGGCCGCCCGACCGGATTGAAAGACCAGCCCTGTCTGGAGCGGCTGCAAAGACTGGGGTTGTCCGAACTGCGCGGTGACGAGCGTTTCGTGATTACGCAGGACGGTTTGAAGCGGCATAGTGAAGAAATCGGCCCAACAGGCTGAGGTCAGGTTTTCAGAAACTCCAGAACCGCACGGTTGAACTTTTCAGTTTCGTCCAGGAAAACCATGTGAGCACTGTCTTCGAAGTCTATGCTGGTACAGTTGGGCATGTGCTGTGCGACCCAGGCGGGACCTTCGGGGTTCAGTATCGTATCTTTTCGGGCCACCATCATCAGGGCCGGAAGCGTGAGATGCGGCAAGACATCGCGCCAGTCCTGCGTGGTGTGATCGGCCATCATGGCGCTGCGGGCATGCGCGGGGCTTTGCGCCATCTCCCGAAGCAGGAAGGCCTTTTCTTCGTCTGGAAGGGGATGGCAAATGCAGTTTTCCAGATTGGCCCGGTCGAAGTCTTCCGGGGTGAGGGTTAGCTGCTGCTGTACGGCCGTCAGGCCCGCCTGATCGTAACAGTCGGCATGGCCGAGCTTCCAATCAGCAGAATAATACTGTTTCGGGGTCTGCTGGACGAATATGGCATTGCGGATGCGCTCTGATCCGAACAGTTCCAGATACGACCAGATGACCGGACAGCCGATCGACCAGCCCAGAACCGTGGCGTCCCGCAGGTCCAGCGCCACCAGCAGATCCCGCAGATCGGCGGCCAGACGGGCGATCCTGTAACCGTGTGACGGTTTTTCCGAACGTCCATGGCCGCGCAGGTCCATAGCGATGACGCGGGCCTGTTCGGAGATCGGGCCGACATTGCGATGAAAGAAGCGTCCCGAGAACGTCCAGCCGTGAATCATGACGATGGGCCGTCCGTGCCCCTGTTCCTCGTAATGGATGCGGATTCCGTCACTGGTCGTGATATGCGGCATGGTCTTCTCCGTAAAAACACTGGCCGGAAGGGGCGTGGACATTGTCGCAGGCCATAGCGCGCGGACCGTAAGGCGGGTTGCGTTCAAAGGAGCGTTTGCGCTTGCGGGGGCAGGGCGGTAAATTGGAAGGGCCATGACTGTTTCCTCATCTTCCATCACGCCTGATGCGTCTGAGAACGCTCCTCCGAACCGTGTTCTGAAACCCATTGATCTGGGGCAGGGCGTGGTGATCGAGGACCCGGTGATCCTCGCCCCGCTCTCAGGGGTGACGGATCTGCCGTTCCGCCAGCTCGCGCGCGATCTGGGAGCAGGGCTTGTCGTATCGGAAATGATCGCTTCCTGGGCGATGATCCGTGAGAACGAAAACACCATGCGTATGGCGCGGATGGCAGAGCGCGGTCCCAATGCGGTCCAGCTTGCCGGGTGTGATCCCGAAGCCATGGCGCAGGCGGCGAAGATTTCGGTCGATGGGGGGGCGAACCTCATCGACATCAATTTTGGCTGTCCGGTGAAGAAAGTGGCGATCGGGCAGATGGCTGGCTCTGCACTGATGCGCGACGAGGTTTTGGCCGGGAAGCTGCTGGAAGCCACGGCGCGGGCCGTGAATGTGCCGGTGACGCTCAAGATGCGCATGGGCTGGGACCATAACTCCCTCAATGCGCCGCGTCTGGCAAAAATCGCGGAAGAGAGCGGCATCCGGCTTGTGACCGTCCATGGTCGTACCCGGCAGATGTTCTATAACGGCACGGCGGACTGGCGTTTCGTCAAAACGGTGAAGGACGCGGTCTCGCTGCCGGTTATCGTTAATGGTGACATCAACACCATCCGCGATGCGCGTGAGGCGCTGCACCAGTCTCAGGCCGATGGTGTCATGATCGGGCGGGGTTGTTATGGCCGTCCGTGGTTCACGGCGCAGGTGGCGCAGTCCCTACGGACGGGCGAGGATGTGCCGGACCCGGATCTGGCCACGGAAAAAGAAATCGCCCTGCGTCATTACCGCATGATGCTCGATCATTTCGGCGAACGTCCGGGACTGCGGCTCGCGCGCAAACATGTCTCCTGGTATTCCGCCGGTCTGCCGGGATCTGCGACGTTCCGCTCCACGATCAATAATGTCGATAACGCCGCTGAAGCCATCGCGCTGCTCGAAGGCTTCTATGAACGTCATATCGAAGCCGGTGTCGTCCGCAACCGCGAAGCCGGACCGGCAGGCAGTCTGAGCCGCGATGGCACGCGTGAGGCGGCCTGAGATCATGCGCCCTTCATGACGGAAGTGTCCGTATCCGGTCTGGTCGAGCAAGGCTGTCATCCGGTTTTCCTTTACGGGGCCTCCCGGCTGGACCGGCAGGACGTGGCCCGCAGGCTCCACGGCCACAGTCCGCGCGCGCAGCATCCTTTCGTGGTTGCGGCCCTGACCGCCACCCCGCGCGCTCTGCGCGAGGCTGCACTGTTTGGAAGCGCCGAGGCGGGCTGGATCCAGCAGGCACAGGGCGGAACCCTTCTGCTGGACGAGATCGACTGTCTGTGTCCCACGATGCAGGACCGGTTCGTGGACTGTCTTGAGCAGACGGATCTGCGCGTCATCGCCGGAAGCCGTCACGATCCGCTCTTGCTTCTGCGGCAGGGTGGGCTGGCGGCAGGGCTGCACCAGTGGTTGTCGGCGCTGCCGTCGGCGCAGCGGATGGGGCCTGAACGCATCGGCGCGGTCTGTCGTCTGGCGGCAGGTACGGGCACGGCGCGTCCTCGCGGACTGGAGCGGGCGCTGGAGCGGCCTTTGTCTGAATATCTTGAAGGTGATCTGGAAAACGGCGCGGGCGATCTGCATGCCTGTGTGGTGGGTGAAGTCGAACGGCCACTAATTACAATGGTTCTGCGCCGGACCTGCGGCAATCAGCTTCGGGCTGCTTCCATTCTGGGAGTGAACCGCAACACCCTGCGCAAACGTATCCGCGAACTGGACATCACGATCCCGAAAGGCATCGACGAGTGAAATTTCGTTCCCTGAGGCGCCTGTTTGCAAGGCTGACGAGTGCCAACGGGGCGGTTCTTCTGACAGTTCTGGCGCTCGTACTGGCCTTTGCGACGTTCGTCGTACTGTCAGGCGGCATGTCTCTGGCGCACCGTCCGCAGGTTCAGGCAATCGTCTTCCTGCTCGATTTCATCACGCTTATGCTGATTGCGGCGGCGGCCGTGGTGCAGATCGGGCGGATGGTGGCCGAACGCAGGCTTGGCCTAGCGGGCGCGCGTCTGCATGTGCGGCTCATTACGCTGTTCGGCATCGTGGCGGTCGCCCCGACCATTGTCGTGGGGGCGGTCGCGACGCTCTTCTTCCACTATGGCGTGGAAATCTGGTTTTCCAACCGTGTGAACGATGCCCTGACGGAGGCACGATCGGTCGCGGTCGGCTATCTGCAGGAGCATAACGATAACGCCCGTACCGAAGCCTTCGCGCTCGCGAACACGTTGATCACGGTCCAGAACGACGAGCTTTTCTCTCGCGGGACCGATCTTTTTCATGACCCGGCGCGCCTTCAGGAATTTCTGGACGATGAAGTCACGGAACGCGGCCTGACGGATGCGGAAGTCTTCGATCCTCTGACTTCCAAAGTTCTGGCCGTCGGTGGCCTTCTGGGCAGCGATGCGGATATGTCCACGGCCCCGCCACTTCCTCCGAAATCGGTTGTGGAACTGGCCCGGCATGGCGAAGCCGTGATTCTTGATCGCCCGGATCAGCGCAAAGTGCGGGCCGTGGTGGCGCTGGGTGGTAATTCGGGGCTTATGCTGGTCATTACCCGTCCAGTCGATCCGGACGTGGTGGAACATATGCGCCGGACGGATACTCTGGTTGCGGATTATCAGCGGCTGATTGCCAATCGTGGCAAGACGCAGGTTCTGTTTGCAGTCATTTTCGCGCTGATGGGCCTGCTGGTTCTGGCGGTGGGAATGCTGACCGGTCTGGCGCTGGCCAACCGGATCGCCAATCCGCTGGGGCTACTCATTCTGGCGGCCCAGCGGATTTCCAAAGGGGATCTGGGCGTTCGGGTTCCGGTTCCGGAAGATGCGGGGCAGGAAAAGGACGATGAGGTGACGGGGTTGTCGCGTGCGTTCAACAGCATGACAGACCAGCTCGAAAGCCAGCGCTCCGAACTGATGCAGGCCTATGACCAGATCAACGAGCGCCGCCGCTTTACCGAAACCGTGCTTGCGGGTGTTTCGGCGGGCGTGATCGGGCTGGACCGGGCGCAGGTGATCGAACTGCCGAACCGCGCAGCCTCCAGTGTGCTCCAGCGAGACCTCCAGCCCGCCATCGGCCGGAAACTGACGGAGCGTGTGCCGGAGTTCTCCGCCTTGCTGGACGCGGCCCGCATGGCGCCAGAGCGCGTCCACACCGCTGAAATTCAGGTGGATACCGAAGGCGCGCAGCGTCCGGGTGGACCGGGCGAGGGCGCAGGTGCGGGCGCGGGGCGCACGCTTCTCGTGCGGGTCGTGGCGGAACTACGCGGTCAGGACGTCGCGGGTTATGTCGTGACCTTCGATGACATCACGGATCTCCAGTCCGCCCAGCGCAAGGCTGCGTGGGCTGATGTGGCCCGGCGCGTGGCGCATGAGATCAAGAATCCGCTGACCCCGATCCAGCTGGCGGCAGAACGCCTGAAGCGGCGTTTCCTCAAGGAAATCCACTCCGATCCCGAGACCTATACGCAGCTTGTCGATACGATCGTGCGGCAGGTCGGCGATATCGGGCGGATGGTTGACGAGTTCTCCGCCTTTGCGCGGATGCCACAGCCCGTCATGCAGCCGGAGGACTTCTCGCGGCTGTGTCGGGAGGCGCTGGTGCTCCAGCGCAATGCCCATCCCGAAATTGTGTTCGAGACCACCGGACTGCCGCCGTCAGGGCCAATTGTGCGGTGTGACCGGCGACTCATCGGTCAGGCACTGACAAACCTTTTACAGAATGCAGCCGATGCCATCAGCATGGCAGGTCGCGGAAAACCGGGAGAAAATGCTTCCGGACAGCCCGCAGGGCAGGCAGTGCAGCCAATAGGACACATTGTGGTGGGCTTGCACATTCGCGGCGGGCATGTCCTGCTAGACATAGAAGATGACGGGATCGGCCTGCCGACGGTGGAACGCCACCGGCTGACCGAACCTTATGTAACCCACAAGGCGAAGGGCACCGGCCTCGGCCTTGCGATCGTCAAGAAGATCATGGAGGACCATTCCGGGATGCTTCAGCTCACTGATCGGGAACCAGACCTTTCCCGTGGCCCGACATCCGGGCAGCGGGGAACGCGCGTCACCCTGTCCCTGCCATTGTGGGAGCAGGAGAGCCATGTCCCCGGGGAAACGGACCTTCAGACTATGAGGACAGCAGATGGAACATGAGATCCTGATCGTCGATGACGAACCGGACATCCGGTTCCTCATCGAGGGTATTCTGAACGATGAGGGCTACAGAACCCGGACAGCCGGCAACTCGGATCAGGCGCTCGAACTCTTTCGCGCGCATCGTCCGTCGCTAGCAATTCTGGACATCTGGCTTCAGGGCTCCCGACTGGATGGAATCGAACTGCTCAAGATTTTCCAGACCGAGGAACCCGGCCTGCCGACGCTCATGATCTCGGGTCACGGCACCATCGAGACGGCAGTGTCGAGCCTTAAGCTGGGTGCCTATGACTTCATCGAAAAACCGTTCCAGTCAGATCGGCTTTTGGTTGTGGTGCGTCGCGCGCTGGAAGCCGCGCGACTGCGGCGGGAAAATGCAGAGTTGCGTCTGAGGGCAGGGCCGGAAACGACTCTCTCGGGAGAGGGTGCCGTCATTTCGGCCATCCGCGCCCAGATCGAGCGTGTCGCGCCCACCAATTCCCGTGTGCTGATCAGTGGTCCGGCCGGGGCGGGCAAGGAAGTGGCAGCGCGAATGATCCATGCGCGCTCTCGCCGTGCGGAAGGCCCGTTTATCGCCCTGAACTGTGCGACGCTTGCCCCCAACCGCTTCGAAGAAGAGCTGTTTGGCCTTGAGGGCGAAGACGGCCAGCCGATGCGTCGCGGTGTGCTGGAGCGTGCCCATCGCGGAACGCTTCTGCTCGACGAAGTCGCGGATATGCCGCCTGAAACGCAGGGCAAGATCGTCCGCGCGCTTCAGGATCAGACCTTCGAGCGTCTGGGCGGTAATACGCGGGTGAAGGTGGATATTCGCGTCATCGCCACCACCAACCGCGATCTTCAGTCCGAGATCGCCGCGCACCGGTTTCGGGAAGACCTGTATTACCGGCTTGCGGTCGTGCCGCTGCGGATTCCCTCCCTGCGGGAACGGCGCGAAGACATTCCGGGTCTGGCGCGGCACTTCCTTGACCGTTGCGCCGAGTCTTCGGGCCTGCCGGTGCGAGAACTGTCGGTGGACGCGCTTGCGGCGCTGCAATCCTATGAATGGCCGGGAAATGTGCGGGAGTTGCGCAACCTGATGGAGCGGTTGCTGATCATGATGCCGGGAACGGGCAATGATCCGATCCGCGCAGACATGCTGCCCTCCACCATCAGTCAGGGTGCGCCGTCCATGACCCGCCTCAATTCGGGTGCGGATGTCATGAGCCTGCCGCTGCGTGAGGCGCGGGACCTGTTCGAGACGCAGTATCTGCAGGTGCAGCTCATGCGCTTTGGTGGCAACATCAGCCGGACGGCCAGCTTCGTCTGCATGGAACGCAGTGCGCTGCATCGCAAACTCAAGCAGCTTGGCGTGACAACCAATGAAGACCGCGCGCCCGCGTCATCCACGCCGGTGAGTGGCTGAAATGACGCGCCGGTTTTCCTTCTCTTTCCTCTGTCGACTGATAACAGCGTGACTTCAGAACATTCCTCTCCTGTCGGCCCTCGTGCCGTTCAGGAGGCCTTTCTCGATCATCTGCGCCGGACGGAAGCCTCCGTGACGGTCTTTCTGGTCAATGGCGTGAAGCTTCAGGGAATCCTGGCCCAGTCGGATGCGCAGACCCTGTTGCTGCGGCGGGATGGCCACGTGCAGCTTGTTTACAAACATGCCGTCAGCACGATCATGCCGGTCACGGCGATGAATTTTGTGGAAGAAGAACTTTGAGCGGTTTCGAGACCAAAAAACCCGCAACACGCGCCGCCGTCATTCTGCCGTGGGAAAAATCGGGGCCGCAGGAAGAAATCCGTGCGGCGGATGCGCGCCTTGAGGAAGCGGTGGGTCTGACGGCGTCGATCGGGCTGGTCGTGGTGCGTCAGGCCGCGATCCTGCTGCGCGCGCGCCGACCCGCAACCCTGCTGGGAAGCGGTCAGGTCGAGCAGCTCGCCGAGGCGGTCAAGCTCGACGACGTGGATGTGGTCGTCATCGATGCGCGCCTGTCACCCGGACAGCAGCGTAATCTTGAAAAGGCGCTGGCCTGCAAGGTTGTGGACCGGACGGGGCTGATCCTTGATATTTTTGGCGCGCGTGCCGCCACCCGTGAAGGTGTGTTGCAGGTCGAGCTGGCTCATCTGGAATATCAGCGTTCGCGCCTTGTGCGGCTCTGGACCCATCTTGAGCGTCAGCGGGGTGGCTTCGGCTTCCTTGGTGGTCCGGGTGAGACGCAGATGGAAGCCGACCGCCGGATGCTGGCCGAGCGGATCGGAAAGATCCGCAAAGAGCTGGAACAGGTGCGCCGGACACGCGGCCTGCATCGTGAATCCCGCAAGCGCGTCCCGTTCCCGGTCGTGGCCCTCGTGGGCTACACCAATGCGGGCAAGTCCACGCTGTTCAATGCCCTGACCGGAGCGTCCGTTCATGCGCAGGACCAGCTTTTCGCTACGCTGGACCCGACCATGCGCGGCATGCGTCTGCCCTCTGGGCGCAATGTGATCCTGTCCGACACTGTGGGATTCATCAGTGAACTCCCAACCGAACTGATCGCTGCCTTCCGGGCAACGCTTGAAGAAGTGGCGCAGGCGGATGTGATTCTGCATGTGCGCGATATTTCGCATCCTGACAGCGTGGCTCAGCGGGCAGACGTCCTGAACGTGCTGGACGGCATGGTGAGAGACGGGGTGCTGGATTCACACTGGTCGGACCGCACGATCGAGGTTCTGAACAAGGCCGATCTGGTGGGCGGTGTCGAGGCTGTTCCGAAGCGTGAGAATGCCGTCGCGATTTCCGCCATCACAGGCGAAGGTCTGCCAGACCTGTTCGAGGTTCTGGATCAGTATCTGACGCGCTCCATGAAATCCGTTGATGTGCGTCTGCCCATTACGGATGGCGCGGCGCTGGCATGGCTCTACCAGCATGGCGAAGTGGTTGGCCGCACAGACCGGGATGACGGGATCGATGTGCAGGTCCGTCTGTTCTCGGCGGATCTGGAGCGTTTCGAACTGCTTCATCCAGACCGGATCGTGCAGCCTGACGTCTGAGTTTTTCTACTGGGACGCCGGTGTCGCCGGAGCCGCGCTGCGCGAAGAGGCGCGGGCGGCTCTGGCGCGCTGACGGACACGGTCCAGCGGTATGGCCAGCGCATAGGTCAGACCGAGGCCGACCACATTCATCACAAGCTGTTCCCACAGATTGATGCCGAAGCTGGCGAACATCAGCCGTCCCAGTAGGTCTAGCACCGTGCTGCAGGCGAAGACTTCCAGCGAGTTCCGTCCAAGCAGGGCGAGGCTCTGGCCAATGCGGTCGGCGGAGATGCGGCGTAGCGCAGCAGAAGACTGCACCAGATAAAAGATCGCCATGATGTCCAGCAGCCGCCAGATGGCTAGCGTGGATTTGCCCGTATTGGGCGGGGCCGGAAAAATCCGCAGAAACGGGACGTGCCAGTATTCGTAGGGAAAGCACAGCACAAACGCGCCTGCGAGATAGGCCAGACACAGAGCTTTGGCCCAAGGGCGATACGGTAGATCGCCGTTGTTTTTCGAGGCCCAGACAGCCCCCAGAATCCCGAGGATATAGAGAAACTGCCAGCCGAACGGATTGAGATACCATCCACTGGGATCGAGCCAGTTGGGAATGGTGAGGTGCGGGTCCAGATTGGCGATGGCCCAGATGCCGACACTGAGCGCGACAAGCAGCCACAGGCTGCGCTTGAGAATCCAGTAAATCAGCGGAAACAGCGCCAGAAGCACCACATAAAGCGGCAGGATATTCAGGTAGCTGGGGAGCGCATCGAAGGTCAGGATACGCCACAGCCAGCTATAGCCGTGCGCGAGTTGGGGCTCGATCGTATATTCGGGCAACGGCTGATAGTGCCGCCACTGCCGAACCGTCCAGACAAACACCAGCGTCATGCCAGTCTGGTACAAGTACAGCTTCAGGCAGCGGGCTAGAATACGGTGAATGCCGGTTTTCCAGCCTTCGCGGTCGATCAGGCGCCCATAAGCCAGATAGGAGGCGTAACCCGCCAGCATGACGAAAATCTCGGCGGCATCGGCAAATCCGAAATTGCGGATGGTGATGCGATTGAGCAGATCATCCGGAACATGGTCCACCAGCATCATCAGCAGCGCGAGACCGCGCAGGGCATCCACGCGATGATCGCGGGGAATCTTTCGCGTTAAAGCTGATGGGGATGCTGGGGACGGCTCCATAATCTCTTCTTATCGTCAGAGCGTGGGCAGGGGTATGGGGGCAGATTACAGCCAGATTAAAGATTGGACGGAATTCAGGCCCAATCTGCCCCGCCCGGATTGTCTTTTACAGCGCGAGCAGGGCTTCGTTCGACTGGCTTGCCAGAATGCCATGCCGTTCGGGATGCAGCCCCATAACTTCGACGGTACGGCCGCGCGCCTGTAGTTTGCCGATAATTTTTTCCAGAACCTGAACGGACGTGATGTCCCACAGGCGGGCCTCGCTCAGATCCAGCACAACATGAGAGGCATCGGTATGGTAGTCGATCGCGTCCGAGAGGCTGTCGGCGGATGCGAAGAAAACCTGACCGGACGCGCTATATGTCAACACATCGCCGGAACGCTTTTCCGTGACCCGCAGGAGGCTTGCGGCGTGCCAGGCGAAGAATACGCCTGAGAGCATGACGCCGACCGCGACACCGGCTGCCAGATCGTGGGTCATCACGACCACAGCCACGGTGACGAGCATGGTCAGGCTGGACAGACGCGGATGGCGAGTAAGGTCGCGCAGGCTCCCCCAGGAGAACGTGCTGGCGGAAACCATGATCATGATGGCGACCAGCGCGGCCATCGGAACCTGCCCGACCCAGCGGTGCAGCAGTACCATGAGGGCCAGCAGGAACGCGCCTGCTGTGAAAGTGGACAGACGCCCGCGTCCGCCATAGCGCAGATTGCCAACGGTCTGGCCGATCATGCCACAGCCCGCGATGCCCCCAAAGGCGCCAACGAGAATGTTGGAAATCCCAAGGCCCGTGCATTCCATGCGCTGGTCGCCATGGGTATCGGTGATGTCATCCACGACGGAGGCCGTCATCATGGATTCCAGCAGGCCCACGGCGGCCATAGCCAGAGCATAAGGCAGCACCACGGACCATGTGGCCCAGTTCAGCGCGATATGCGGAAAAGTCAGACTGGGAAGACCGGTCGGGAGGTCGCCGAGATCGGAGACGGTATGAACCGGCATCGGATAAAACATCGTGATGGCAGTGAGAACCACGATGCAGATCAGCGGAGAGGGAATGGCATCGGACAGACGGGGCAGTAGATAGATAATGGCAAGGCCCAGCGCGATCAGCGCATAGGTGTGCCAGCTCACCCCCAGCATTTGTGGGACCTGCGCAGCAAAAATCATGATGGCCAGAGCGTTGACAAAGCCGGTCCGGACCTCTGCCGGGACAAAGCGCATGACGGCCTGAAGCCGCAGCATACCAAACAGGACCTGAAGCCCACCGGCAACCAGTGTGGCGAGCAGCATGGCCTGAACGCCATGGGCATGAACCAGCGGCGCGGCCACCAGAGCGACAGATCCCGCGGCGCCCGAAATCATTCCCGGACGGCCACCGAAAATGGCGATTGAAACGGAAATGACGAATGAGGCGAACAGCGAGACCGCTGGCGAAATCCCGGCGATATAGGAAAAGGCAATGACCTCGGGAATGAGGGCAAAGGTTCCGACCATTCCGGCCAGCACTTCGCGCAGAGGGTTCTGTGCCCACTGGCGACGATAGAGAGCGGGAGTCATGAAAATCCTTGAGGGCAGGGCGTGAACGGGGTGCGACGTATTCAGGCCCGGCGCGGCAATGATGCATGCAGTGTAACCCGGCTGGCCTCAGGATTGAAGAGATGGAATTGCCGGGAGAACCGACATGAGCGCGGGTGGAAGCGGCCAAAAAAAATCAGGAGTGTGAAAAAAAATGCTTTAAAGGACTGGACGAGTGCCCCAACCTTCCTCTAGAGAGTGCGTCGCTGTGTGGCGGATGTAGCTCAGTCGGTAGAGCGCCGGTTTGTGGTACCGGTTGTCGCGGGTTCGATCCCCGTCATTCGCCCCAGCATTTCTTCTGAAAATCTGAATGAACATTCATCTGGGCTTGGCAGTATCAGCCTGATGGTTGTGTCTGTGCTCCCAGCGTTCTTCCAGCGCCATGCGCTCGAAGCGTAGTTTCTGCCGGATCCAGTTCAGCATGCCCGACAGCGTCACGACGATGATTCCCATGAATGTCCAGTTGTCCAATGGCTGATGAAACAGCAGGTAGCTGAACGCGACAGCCCAGACCATCTGGCTGTATTGCGGCAGCGCGACCCGGTTCGCGGGAGCGACGGCTGTGGCCATCATCATGAATAGTTGCCCCAGAGCGGCCAGAAAACCGTATCCGAACAGAAGCGCCCAGACCCTCATCCCATGTGGCCATGAGGCATGGGTGATCATGAGAAGGCCGTCGCCGATCAGCGGTCCGAACAGGCTTGATCCGAACAGGGAAAGCCGTGCGCTTTTGTCTCCGGCCAGTCGATAAGACACGACGCTGCTGGCATTGGCGAGCGCGGCGACGATGGCGCAGACATGGCCGAGATGGAACGCCCGGGCGCCGGGACGCAGGACAATCAACACGCCCAGAAAACCGATTCCAACGGAAAGCCACGTCCAGAACGAAACCTTTTCCTTCAGGATCGTGACGGAAATGATGGTGACGAAGAACGGCATCAGAAACATCAGCGACAGCGCTTCTGGCATGGGAAGCAGCATGAAAGCCATGACGCTGGCGGCTGTTGAGACGAATGTTGAAACAGCGCGCAGAATCCACATGCCCGGCCGGTTCGTCGCGAAAATATCAGAATAGGGTTCGTCTGGCCGGCGGATGAAGGGCAGCAGCAGAAAGCCAAAAACGCCGCCTGAAAAAGCGACTTCGAAAGGATCGAGGTGCCCCGCAAGTCCTTTTGAGCAGGCATCGCTGATGGCAAAGGCGGCGTATCCGAGAAGTGCCAGCAGGATGCCTGAGGAGAAAATGTTCTGTCTCATGGATCTGTTTCTCCGCAGGCGAGGCTGTTTCCCGTGCGGAGACAAGAAGACCTGCTACTGTCGGTAGTCAATCTCTACCGCTTTCCGGACTCGTTTTTGTGCGTTGTAATCATTAATATTAAATCAATATTGGATTTGGCGAAAGTATCTGTAAAGCAAAATTGGAATAGCTCTCACCTTCATGTATGGTGCCGGTCATTCGGGTAGGCTGTATGGCCCCCATCTCCTGGATGAAAAAGCGTGAGCCCCCTTATGTCTCAGAAGATTGTTCCAGTCATTCTCTCCGGTGGATCAGGCAGCCGCCTCTGGCCAGTGTCGCGCAGCAGCTATCCCAAACAGTTCTGGCCCCTCCTGACGGAACGGACTCTGATTCAGGAAACCGCTCTGCGCGGTGTCCGTGCGGAACTCTCGGCACCGATCGTGATCTGTAATTCCGAGCATCGCTTTATCGTGGCGGAACAGTTGCGGGATGTCGGTGTCGATAATGCCCGGATCATGCTTGAACCCGTCGGCCGCAATTCCGCGCCCGCTATTGCCGCAGCAGCTTTCCTCGTGGCCGAAACCGATCCGGACGCTATTCTGTGGATCATGGCTGCGGATGCCGCGATTACCGACGAAGCTGCGCTTTATGCGTCTCTGGGACAGGCCGTCTCTGCGGCAGCCGAAGGGCGGATCGTGACATTCGGCATGAAGCCGACGCGCGTTGAAACCGGCTATGGCTATATTGAGAGCGGCGCGGCTCTTCCGGGGCTGGATGGTGTTTTCGAAGTGTCGCGCTTTGTCGAGAAGCCTGATGCCGCAACCGCAGAGGCTTTCTTCCGCGATGGCCGGTATCTGTGGAATTCCGGCATGTTCGTGACGCAGGCCAGCGTTTTCCTCTCCGAAATCAAGACGTTCGAGCCGGACATCTATGAGCATGTCGGACAGGCTGTGCAGGCCCGTCACAGCGATCTGGATTTTGACCGGCTGGATGATGCGAGCTTCCGTCAGGCTCCGGATATCTCCGTGGATTACGCCGTCGCCGAGCGTACGAAGCGTGCGGCTGTGGTGCCGGGTACGTTCGGATGGTCGGATATCGGAAGCTGGGATGCGCTCTGGGATCTGTCTCCCAAGGACGATGCGGGCAATGCCACGTTCGGAGACGTTTTCCTTGATGGTGCCAAGAACTGTTACGTTCGGTCGGACGGAATCGTTGCCACGGTCACTGGCGTTGAAGATCTGGTCGTCGTTGTGACGCAGGATGCTGTCATGGTATCGCATCGTGACCGTGCGCAGGACGTCAAGCACATGGTCAACCGTCTGAAGAAGGCTGGCCGTAAGGAAGCGGTGGCGCATAATCGCATGTATCGCCCGTGGGGCTTCTATGAGAGCCTGATTCAGGCGGACCGTTTCCAGGTCAAGCGGATCGTGGTCGAGCCGGGACAGAAACTCTCGCTGCAGAAGCACTTCCATCGTGCCGAGCACTGGGTCGTCGTTGGCGGGACGGCGCTTGTGACGCGCGATACGGACCAGATCATGGTTCGTGAGAACGAGAGCGTCTATCTGCCGCTGGGCTGTGTGCACCGTCTTGAGAATCCGGGCCGCATTCCGCTAACGCTCATCGAAGTCCAGTCCGGCCCCTATCTGGGCGAAGACGACATCGTGCGTATCGAAGACGTTTACGCCCGCAACTGAGGCAGGCCGCAAACCCTGATCTTCAACGGATCAGGGTTTGCGTTTCTCGTTGGAACGGCGTCCGAACAGGTGATGAAGCCCGTTGGCAAGCGGGATGGGCGTCACCCCCAGACGATGTTCCATCGGGCCGATATCGAAGTTTTTGTCTTCCAGAAGTCTGCGGATTTCTTCCGGGGCGATCTGGGGCAGCCTGCGGATATGGCGCGTGACATGAGACAGTGCCATGAGCATCCATCCCGGTAGGGAAATGATGGGGCGTCCGCCAAGCTCAGCAAAATACAGAACCATCCGAACAAAGGTCCGGTATGCCACAGCGGTCGGGCCTGCGATGACGATACTCTCAGGGCCTGAGACATCTCCGCTCTGAATGAGGCGGATGGCTGCAACGACGCACCGTGTTACGTCGCGCTGGTCGATGGGCTGCACAAGGGCGCGCCCTCCGCCCGGCAGCGGAATGACCGGCAGACGTTCCAGCAGCTTGGCCAGCCTTTGCACGTTGTCTTCGCCCTGAGCGCCGTAAATCATGGTCGGATGCAGCAGAATCGAAGGGCGACCATCTGCCTGAAGTGCAGCCTCACCGGTCAGAACGCCGCGTCCGTGATCGTCCGGCCAGTTTGTAAACTTGCGCGTGCTGCCCAGAGCGACGATGGGCGCTGTCGTGGCTGCGAGAATGGCGGGCAGGTGGCGCGCGTGGGCCGTATTCACGACAATTGCGGCATCTTCGAAGGCCAGCGGCAGCGTGGTGGGGTCTGTCAGATCGGCAATCCGAACGGCCTGACAGGCCTGTGCGATGTCCGGCGCCAGATTGCCCTGACTGCGGACGACAGCAATGATCTTCTGCCCTTGCGCCAGAAGAGTACGGCACAGGGCCGCTCCTGAGCGTCCGCTGGCACCGATGATGCAGACCGGGCCACTGATCGGCGATGTGTGATGTGTGATGTCTTCGGGCGTCATTGTGCAAAAGCCTTCAGATCGGGGGAAGCGAGGAACGTCAGCATTGCAGCGGGTGAAGACATGGCTGCATTGAGCGCCGTCAGGGTCATCGGCGTTGCGGAAGCGTAAGTGACCGTCAGAGTACGGCCTGCGGGATGTTCCACATAATCTGGAATCGCTGCGAGAGCCGGGTTGGCAGAAAGGCCCGCCTGCAGGATTTGTGCGGTCTGTTCGCGGATCTGCTCTGCGGTGGTGCCGTTTCCGATCTGTCGTGCTGCAAGAAGGAAACCGGCATCAAGAAGCCGATCGCCCTGCAGGGAGATCGTGACGTTCTGCAGAGCTGTGGACTGAAGCAACTGCTGTTGCGACGGATGTCTTTCTGTGAAGTCTGTCTGGATGGTGCGCGCATCGGCGGTAAGGGTCATAAAACCCGGAACTGCGAGGGTGGCGTTCGTCCGCGACGTGTGATCCGCGAGGTTTGAGACTTGCACATAATGCGCGGTCGAGCCCGCACCGTTGATGTGAAAGGGAAGTTTTTCGTCGCTCTGAAAGTGAAAGCCTTTCAGATCCTGCGTCACGGTCGCGATCTGGTTTTCCAGAGTGCCTGTCCCGTGCAGATCGTCCAGCCGGAACAGGCCAGAAGTCATGTTCAGTCTGAAATTATGGGCCGCAAAGCTCTGAGGAGGCGCCATTTGCGACGGGAGCGGGAGATGATCCCAGAGCGCTGCGACCTGTGCCGCGAGATCGACCTGTTTCAGATCGAGCCGTTCCAGACTGGCCTGACCGCTGACAAGCTGCGGATCATGACCGGGAGCCTGAAGCGTGCGTTCGTAAGCCACTGTTGCAGCATCGGTCCGCAGGGTTGTGAGCAGGGCCGGTCCGTAATTGTCCACTATCAGGCGTCGGGTGAAGAGACTGTGAACGTTCACGGGGGCGGGGGGCGAGGACTGCGCGAGATTCTGGATTGAAAGCTGTTCAATCTGCCCGTGGGCAAGGGTGACATGCGCCAGATCGATGCGGGAATGGCCCTCTGCTGCCTCCCGTGCTTTCGGCAGGATCAGTTTTCGCAGGCTGAGCGTGCTACCGTGAATGATCTGGGTCGGTGTCTGAAGAAAGGGTTCGCGGACTTCTACGCCGCGGATGGAAAGCCTGCCATCTGGCATCGGGCGGGGGTGCCCCAGCCGCATCCGGGAGGCGCGCAGGGTGATGGAGCCGTCGCGCAGAGTGATATCCGTCAGGGTGGCGCCGAGAGCGAGGATGGACGGTGTGGCGGTTCCGTAAGTGAATGTGGTTCCGGGCGGAAGGGCCGCCCGGAAGCTCGACAGACCGCGGACCAGCTCCATATGGGCTTCGTGATGAACACCGGCCAGGCCGATCACAGCCGTTACTGAAATCAGGCTCGCCGCGAGCCAGGGTTTTTTCACGTTGATGTTCCTGTCTAAACGGCCCCGCACAGGCGTCGGGCGCGAACGTTCTGTGTGGCCGCAGGATACCATTGTCGTGACATGGAGCAATGCGGACCTCGTTTTTGTTGCGGTAATGGGATACCATATTGCCAAAAATGGCTGAAAACTGCTGCGAATCACATAATTCAATGTGTGAACGGGGCTTGACGCGCGCGCCGCAGACGGCAATAAGGCCCCACCTGATCCGCCTCGTGGGGAAGGAGGGTGTCTTCGGACATCGTTTTGACCACAGGCGCCATCCACGGTGCGGCCTTTGTGGGCGCACCCCAAGCTGGAATGTCACTAATGAAGACCACACGTTCGCTGAAGCCAGCGGAGGTGACGAAGAACTGGGTGCTGATCGACGCCGAAGGGCTCGTTCTCGGCCGTCTCGCCACCATCATCGCCACCCGCCTGCGCGGAAAGCACAAGCCGCAGTTCACCCCGCACGTTGATTGCGGCGACAACATCGTCGTCATCAACGCTGAGAAGGTTGTCCTCACGGGCAACAAGGTCGGGCAGAAGCTGTTCCACTACCACACGGGTCATCCGGGTGGAATCAAGGAGCGCACCATCACGCAGCGTCTCACGGGCAAGCACCCGGGTGAAGTTGTCGAGAAGGCTGTTGAGCGTATGATCACCCGTGGTCCTCTGCAGCGCGCCCAGATGAAGCACCTGTATGTCTATGCCGGTTCCGAGCACCCGCATGACGGCCAGAAGCCCGTCAAGCTGGACGTTGCTGCGATGAACCGCAAAAACACCGTAACCCACGAGTCGTAAGGCCTGTATCATGTCCGAGACCCAAGAGCGCACCGGCACGCTGCAGGACCTTGCGAGCGTTGCTCCTGCCGTTACCTCCAACGCTGCCCCGGTTCACGAAGTCAAGCGTGACGCCCAGGGCCGTTCCTACGCAACCGGCCGTCGTAAGGACGCCGTGGCCCGCGTATGGATCAAGCCTGGCAAGGGTGACATCATCGTCAATGGCCGTCCGGTCACGACGTATTTCGCCCGCCCGGTCCTGCGTATGCTTCTCACGCAGCCGTTCCTGATTTCCGATCGCTACAACCAGTTCGACGTGTATTGCACGGTCGCTGGTGGCGGTCTGTCCGGTCAGGCTGGCGCCGTCCGTCACGGTATCTCCCGTGCGCTGACGTATTACGAGCCGAGCCTGCGCGGCATCCTGAAGGCTGCTGGCTTCCTGACGCGTGACAGCCGTATCGTCGAGCGTAAGAAGTACGGCCGTGCGAAGGCACGTCGTTCCTTCCAGTTCTCGAAGCGCTGATTTTTCAGCCTTCCCGAACGACGAAAAGCCCGATCAGAAATGGTCGGGTTTTTTTGTGCCTGATTTAGGGGGTGGCAGATATTTTAATTTCGTAAAAAAATCCAAAAAAGAAATAATCTTCCGTATCGCCAGCGTGAGCCATGTATGGCAGAGTGCGTCCGCTGTTTTAAAAGACCAGAATCTTCGGAAGTGTTTTCCCATGACGCCTTTCATCATCGAAAAGACCGAAACCCCGACCGATCCCGTGAAGCGGACGGAACTGCTGGCCAATCCGTCCTTTGGACGCGTCTTTACCGACCACATGGCCATCATCCGCTACTCCGTGGACAAGGGCTGGCATGATGCGAAAATCACGCCGCGCCGCCCCTTGAGCATCGATCCGGCCTCGACGGTTCTGCATTACGGGCAGGAGATCTTCGAGGGGATGAAGGCCTATCGGGAAAAGGACGGCCATGTCGCCACGTTCCGCCCCGAAGCCAACGCAGCGCGCTTTGCCGAATCCGCACGTCGTATGGGAATGGCGGAACTGCCGGAAGACCTGTTTGTGCAGGCTGTTGATGAACTGGTGCGCGTGGACCAAGACTGGGTGCCGTCTGGAGAGGGGCAGAGCCTCTATCTGCGGCCGTTCATGATTTCCAACGAGGTCTTCCTCGGCGTGAAGCCGGCGAACGAGTATCTGTTCATCGTCATCGCTTGTCCGGTCGGAGCCTATTTCAGCTCCGGCTGTGTATCCGTCTGGGTGTCCGAAAACTATACGCGCGCTGCGATCGGCGGCACGGGTGAAGCCAAGTGCGGCGGCAACTATGCTGGCAGCCTGATTGCCCAGGCTGAAGCCAAGGAGAAGGGTTGCGATCAGGTCCTGTTCCTTGATGCGCGTGAGCGTCGCTTCGTTGAGGAAATGGGCGGCATGAACGTGATGTTCGTTCGCAAGGACGGCAAGATCGTCACGCCGCCTCTGGGCGGGACCATCCTGCGCGGCATCACCCGCAACAGCCTGATCCAGCTTGCTGCGGATCAGGGGATTGAGGTGATTGAAGAGCCTGTCGAGATCGACGAGCTTTTTGAGGGTGCGGCTTCGGGCAAATATACGGAAGCGTTTGCCTGCGGCACGGCGGCGGTTCTCTCGCCGATCGGCAGGTTCGTCCGTCCGTCGGGCGAGGCCGTGTTTGGGGATGGAACAACGCCAGGCCCGGTCTCCCAGAAGCTCAAGAAAACCCTGACGGATGTGCAGGGCGGTCGGACGAATGACGTCCATGGCTGGATTCACCGTATTTCCTGAGCTCTGCCAGCCGGGTTCATAACGAGCCCGGCTTTTCAGTCCCGATCAATCCATCCCGCCCGGATCGCGGCTTCAAGCTGCTCGGGCGTGTCGATGTCGAAGCCGAGTTCGGGAGCGTGGAGGAAAGCCGGTGTGCTGGCGCCGTTTTTCCAGAGCCGGCGCAGGCCGGTATCGCCGCGCAGATCGGCAAGGCGTAGTTGCGTTGTAGGGCTAAGCAACACCGGAATGCCCCGGCCTTCCTCTCCATAAGCTGTGACGACATCCGTATGGTTGTTGCCCTGTCTCAGAAGGGCACGGAGATGCTCGCATGTCAGACATGGCTGATCCGTTCCAGTAATCAGCAATAGGCCCGGATCTGTCCCGAACGCCCGGTATCCGCATTGGAGCGAAGACGCCATGCCGGTTTTCCAGTCGTCATTCTGCACCAGAACACTGTCGAGACCTGCGAGAGCCTGACCTGTCTCTGTAGCCGGGCCACCTGTCACGACAACAAGACGCTCCGGTCCCGTTTCCAGCAGCAGTTCTGCGATATGGCGCACCAGTGGTACGCCATTGACCGTCAGAAGCTGCTTGGGCCGTCCGAGGCGCGTGCTGCCCCCTGCAGCCAGAAGAAGAGCGGAGTGGCGGTTCATTGAGGCTGTTTCGCGATCATCTGGGCCAGAATGGAGAGTGCGATTTCCATGGGAGCCTGTGCGCCGATTTCCAACCCGGCGGGCAGGTGCAGCCGATCAAGGGCTTCGGGAGGGACGCCCGCTGCGCTGAGAGCTTTCAGACGTCCGGAAATTTTGCGGCGACTGCCGAGAACACTGACGCAGAAAGCGTCCGATTTCAGTGCATGCGCTGTCAGCATCAGATCGGAATGGGCATCATGGGTGAGGCTGTAAACCGCCGTCCATCGGTCCAGTGGCAGCGTAGGGAGGGCAGCCTCCAGATTTCCCCGCAAATAACGGGTCGGGGGCAGTCCCGGAGGAGGCTCGGGCGGTCCGTAGGGCCGAATCAGAATGGTTTCGAGTCCCATGACAGCGGACAGGTTCAGAATTGCCAGTGTGACCGGATCTCCACCTGCCAGAACCAGCCTTAAAGGTGGCAGGTACGGGCGAAAGAAACGGCCTGCTTCCTGTTCGGTAGGGCGCACCCCGTTCCAGAACGTCATACTCCCGCTGTCGAGATCCGTGACAAGGGTGATGGGGCGGCGGTTGTCCCGTGCGGTTTTGCGGACAGCAACATGGGCTGCGAGATCAGGGATCGGGCGCACAAAAATACCGATCCGGCCGCCGCAGGTAAGCTGGATGTCCAGAACCGGACTGCCCGCGCCATAATCCAGTGTTCGAGGCTGTCCATCCTTCAGACATTCCAGCGCCTCGACGCGCACGGCTGCTTCCACGCAGCCGCCCGACACATAGCCCTGAACCTCTCCGTCCTCGCAGATCGCCATATCACTTCCCAGCGGACGCGGTGAAGAGCCTGTAATCCGCACCAGCGTTGCCAGAGCCGCCCTTTTCCCATCCGCGGCCCAGCGCTCAAGCGTGGGAAGCAGGTCGTCCGTCAGGCCATAGTCCGGCCACTGGGGAAGGGGAGAGAGCTGTGCCGCGTCCGTCATGGGGGTCCCTGATGCGCTTTGAAGGCGTCAGGGTAACGCCAAAGACGATTATGACATACCCTTTCACCCACAGACTGTTGATCCGTGGGCCATGAGGTCTATATCGGCAGGGAACGCGGCGTCGGCATTTCAGCCAGCGCAACAGACGCGCCAGCGACCGGAGCGGAAATGAGTGATCTCCTGAGCGTTACACGGGCCATGGAACTGGTGCTGGATTATGCCGGCAGCTTCGGGACCGAGACGGTGGATCTGCCGATGGCGGCCGGTCGCGTGCTTCAGCAGACGATCCATGCCGAGCGCGCCCAGCCGCCTTATGACCGTGTGATGATGGACGGCATTGCCTATCGTCACGGCAGCGGCCAGACGCTGGTCTCGCACGGGATTCAGCGCGCCGGTGCACCGGGGCAGGTCTTGCCGGACGGTCCTGTCTGTCTGGAAGTGATGACAGGTGCGGTCCTGCCGGAAGGGGCGGATACCGTCGTTCCGGTCGAACGTCTTGTTCGCGAAGGACGACTGATCCGCTTTGAAGAAGGCTATGAGCCGAGCAAGGGCCAGTTTATCCATCGCCGGGGTTCCGATTGTGCCGCTGGCACGGAACTTCTGACGCCGGGGCGTCGGCTGGATGGTCCGGCGCTGGCAGTTCTTGCGGGGAATGGGTATGCGCAGGTCAGCGTGTCGCGGATTCCTTCCATCGGGATCGTGGCGACGGGCGACGAACTCGTGGATGTAGGCGCTCCTGTGCGGGATTGGGAAATCCGCCGGTCCAATGAATTCGCCCTAACCGGCGCGCTCCTGTCGCGCGGGTTCAACTGCATTGAACGCTCCGTCGTTCCGGACGATCTCGCGGAGACGATCGTGGCGTTGCGCGAACAGCTCTCGCGGCATGATGTTCTGATCCTGAGCGGGGGCGTTTCGATGGGGGCCTTCGATCACGTCCCCAAGGCACTGTCGAAAATCGGGGTCGAGCGAGTGTTCCACAAGGTGGCGCAGCGTCCGGGCAAGCCGCTATGGTTCGGGGTTGGACCGGAAGGACAGCGCGTTTTCGGGCTGCCGGGCAACCCGGTTTCCGCTACGACCTGCGGAGTGCGTTATGTCATGCCGATGCTTCTGGCCGGGCAGGGGCTGAGCCGCCCCGAACCCTACACGGTCATGCTGGATACCGATGCCGAACGTATCCCGACACTGACGCGCTTTCTGCCCGTAAAACTCCATCACGATGCGACAGGGCAGGCGCGCGCAACGCCGTGTCCAATGCCAACATCTGGGGATTTCAGCTTTCTGGCTTCAACGGACGGGTTTGTGGAACTGTCGCGCGGGGAGGGTGTTTCGCCCCGTGGAACGGCCGTGTTGTTTCATGGCTGGTAACGCCCTGACCGACCGCTTCAGTCGTCCGCTGCATGATCTGCGGATCTCCGTGATGGATCGGTGCAATTTCCGTTGCCCGTACTGCATGCCGGAAGCGACCTATCACGAACATTTCCGCTTTCTGGAACCCAAAGAGCGTCTGAGCTTCGACGAAATCGAACGTGTGGCGCGTGTGGCTGTATCGCTCGGGGTGCGCAAACTGCGCCTGACAGGTGGGGAGCCGCTTCTGCGTCCGAAGCTGCCGGACCTCATAGCACGTCTGGCGTCCATCGAGGGTGTGGAAGATGTTGCACTGACTACGAACGGCGTTCTGCTGGAGCGGCATGTTCGGGAATTGAAAGCGGCGGGGCTGAATCGTGTGACGGTCAGTCTCGACAGTCTGGACCCGGCGGTTTTTGCGCGGATGAGCGGAGGCCGCGCGCAGCTTGAGTCGGTTCTGGAGGCCATCGATAGCGCTGCAAAAGCAGGTTTTTCAGGCGGCGTGAAACTGAACACCGTCATCCAGCGCGGCCTGAACGATACAGGCGTCGAAGCACTGGCCGAACGCTTCCGCCACAGTGGCGTCGTGCTGCGGTTCATCGAATACATGGATGTCGGAACGCGCAATCACTGGGAGCGAGCGGAAGTGGTTCCGTCGCGTGAACTGCTGGAACGGCTTGACGCCCGCTGGCCGCTCGAACCGGTCGACGCGCATTATCGCGGGGAAGTGGCACAACGATACCGCTACTGCGACGGGGGCGGAGAAGTCGGGTTTATTTCTTCCGTCACAGCGCCGTTCTGCGGAGACTGTTCCCGCGCACGCCTCTCGTCGGAGGGGCAGATTTATACCTGCCTGTTCGCGTCGGAAGGGACAGATCTGCGAACACTTTTGCGTAGCGACGAAGACGATACGGCCCTGCATGCGCTTCTGGCCAAGGTGTGGCGCCAGCGGACGGACAGGTATAGTGAGGAGCGGGCTGCGTCTGCGGATGCACCAGCACGTCGTCGCATCGAGATGAACTATATCGGCGGCTAGAAACGGTAGTCGGATCGGGAGATCGAACACGATGAAAACGCTCACCCATGTCAACGAGCACGGCGAAGATCCGCGCATGGTCGATATCAGCGGCAAGGACGTGACCGAGCGCAGCGCCCATGCGCAGGCCCGTCTGGTTTTCCCGTCCGACATGGCGCGGACGCTGTCTGACGCCGGGTTTATGACGGCCAAGGGCGCTGTTCTGACCGTGGCGCAGATTGCAGGCGTGATGGGTGTGAAATCGACCTCGCAGCTCATTCCACTGTGTCATCCGCTGGCCCTCAGTGGCTGTCGGGTAGACATCACGATCGAGGGTGACGAGGCGGTGATCGACTGTCGGGTGTCGTGCAAGGGGCGAACAGGTGTGGAAATGGAAGCCCTCACCGGCGCGTCCGTCGCTGCGCTCACGATCTACGACATGTGCAAGGCCATGTCCCACGACATGATCATTCGCGAGGTCCGGCTGATGGGCAAGGCAGGCGGCAAGCGCGACTTCCAGAGGATCGAATCGTGAAGCCACTTTACGGCCTGATCCTTGCGGGAGGGGCCAGCAAACGCATGGGGACGGACAAGGCCGCGCTCACCTATCACGGCAAGCCGCAGCTTCAAGCGGCTTTCGATGTCCTGTCGCCTCTGGTGGAAAAATGTTTCGTCTCGGTGCGTCCGGACCAGACAGAAAATCCTCTTCGGGCCGATTTCCCCCAGATCGTCGATTCAGTGGAAATCGACGGCCCTGCGGCCGGTCTGCTGTCCGCGCATCAGGCCTGTCCGGATGTCGCCTGGCTGGTTCTGGCCTGCGATCTGCCGATGCTGGATCGGGGTACGCTGGAGAATCTGATCGCAAGGTGGGAGGCCACAGACGTCGCAGTTGCCTATCGCAGCGAACATGACGGTCTGCCGGAACCGCTCTGTGCCATCTGGAAACCCGAAGCGCTCGATCGTCTGGAACAGCAGGTTATGGATGGCCGGACCTGCCCGCGCAAGCTGCTGATCAACAGTCCGACAAAGCTGCTGGAGCCTTATGCCCGTGGCGCGCTCGACAATATCAACACGCCCGAGGAACGCGAGGATGCGACCCGGCGTCTGGAACACCCGACAGGAGGGCCTATGATTCGCCTGACATTGGAATATTTCGCACAGCTCCGGGAGTTAGCCGGAACGCGCGAGCAGACGCTTGAGACTACATGCGCAACCGTCGGGCCGCTTTATGAGGAACTGCGTGAGACATACGCTTTTCCTTTCGAAGCCTCGAAGCTCCGTGTGGCGATCAATGGTGATTTCGCGCCCTGGACGCAGCCCCTCAAGGACGGAGACCACATTGTGTTCATTCCGCCGGTGACGGGAGGATGAGCCGCTTTCGGATGGCGTCTGCGCCCGTGGATCTGACCCTGCTGCGTGAAGATCTGCATCTGGCCGAAGCGGGAGGCTTCTGCACCTTTGAAGGCTGGGTCCGCAACAGGAATGACGGCCGCCCCGTGGACGGTCTGGAATATGAATCCTACGAAGCGCTGGCGCAGCTTGAGGGCGAACGGATCGTCGCAGAAGCGCTGGAGCGATTCGAGATCAGTCAGGCTGTGGCCATGCACCGGACGGGTAGTCTGAAGGTCGGTGAGGTCGCCGTCTGGATCGGTGTTTCGGCACCGCATCGCGATGCGGCGTTCCGGGCCTGCCGCTACATCATCGACGAGATCAAGCACCGTGTTCCGGTCTGGAAGAAGGAACATTATCTGGATGGGGACGCCGAATGGGTGGCGTGCCATCATTGCCAGACGGCGCCCCGTGCCTCCGAAACGGATGCTCATGACCACGATCATGGACAGTGTGGCCATCACCACCACTGAGTGGGCCTGACTGCGGAGCAGAAGCTTTCTGTTCCGCAGTGTCTTTTTGAGTTGTAATTGCAAATCATTCTCAATTAGGATGAGTCCGGTCCTGCTGATTCGGAGTTATCCCCATGACACGGCTGTCGCTTTCCCTGTCCGATCTTTGCTGCTGTGAACGGCTGGCGCTGTGGAGCATTCGCTGCCTCATCAGCCATTACCGTTTGCCAAACTGCCCTGAGACAAAAACAACCGACGGCCTGTTCCCGGTCTGCTTCCGCCCGGCGCTCGATGCTGCGGAAGGGGCCTTCTCGGACGCCGTTCATCTTCTGAATGTTGCGGGACAGCCGGGGCTCGCGGTGAACGCGCCGGGCATGCAGTCCCTGACGGTGCTGGAAGAGCGTTTCCTGCGCGGGATCGTCGCGGCCCAAAATGAAGGCCAGCGGGATGTTTTCGTGCTGCTTGCAGAAGTCTTTCCGGATCGTTTCGTACAGGGCTGTCTTGCCACGGCCCTGACGCTCCTGGCGGATTGTCTCGCCGGAGCAGGGCATTGGCTCCCCAAGACATTGTTGAAAGACGAGACGACGATTTCAGGCGGCGGAGCATTGTCGTCGATCAGCCGCTGGCGCTCCGTCAGCCCGTCGCGGATGCGCGTCCTGTGGCCGCAGGATAGCGGCCCTCTCCAGCGCGAGAGAGCGCCCGAAGCGAACCGGGTGATGCATTAATGATGTCGCTGGGCAGGCGTACTGCCCGGAATGGCGTTGCATCACGCATTCCGGGCTTTGAGGAGCTGGAACATATGACGGTCTGTCTGTTGCTGCTGCTCGCGGGCGTGGTTGGCTTTTGCTGGCTGGCCTGCGTCAATCTTGAAATTTCCGCCGACGACCTCCTGTCCGCACTGGGGTACCAGTCCGGTCTGGAAGAGACGTTCAGGGGATAGATCCTTCTCCGGCCCACGGATGGACCGGAGACAGTGCTTTCAGATGTAGTATTCGGTCAGCGGCGGAAAGCCGTTGAAACCGACGGAGCAGTACGTCGAGACATACGCGCCGGTAGCAAGAATCTCGACGCGATCGCCACATTCGAGCGAATCCGGCATCGGGATGCGGTTCTTCTCGTACATGATATCCACACCATCGCAACTCGGACCGGCCACGACACATGGCGAACGGGTGCTGTCTTCTAAATCGCGGGAGGTGCGGAACGTGTAGCGGATGGCCTCGCCTTCCGTCTCCGCCAGTCCACCAAAACGCCCGATATCGAGATAAACCCAGCGCGGATCGGTGACAGCACCGCCACGTCGGCTGACGAGAATGACCTCGCTCGATACGACCCCCGACTGTCCGACCATATAGCGGCCCGGCTCCAGCAGAATTTCCGGCGCACCATCCGGGAAATGCGTCTTGAGGGACGTATGGATCGTGTCTGCGAAATCCTGAACGGAAGGGACGTTCTCGCGGTAATGCGTCGGGAAGCCGCCACCCAGATTGAGCATCTGAAGGTCCACGCCCTGCGCGCGCAGATCATGATACAGGCCAGCCGCCTTGGCGATGGCGTGATCATAAGCCGCAACGCCGGTTTGCTGGCTGCCAACATGGAAGGACAGGCCATAAGGCTTCAGGCCGAGTTCGCACGCGCGCAGCATGAGCGTGCGGGCATTGTTCAGCGTGGTGCCGAACTTGCGGGACAGGGGCCAGTCGGCACCTTCATTTTCGACCGCCAAGCGGCAGAAAACGCGTGCGCCGGGCGCATGCTTGCCGAGTTTTTCCAGCTCTTCGATGCTGTCGAACACGAACAGGCTGATGCCCAGATCATGCGCTTCACGGATCCATTCCGGCTTCTTCAGCGTATTGCCGTAAGAGATCCGGTCCGCTGTTGCACCGGCATCGAGACACATGCGGATTTCCGCAATGGAGGCGGCGTCGAAGGAAGAGCCCAGCCCGACGAGGCGTTCGAGAATGGCCGGGGCCGGGTTGGCCTTGATGGCGTAATAGATTTTCGCTTCCCCAAGCGCATCGTGCAGGGCACGGTAATGCGCGCCTACGACGTCGAGATCGACGACGAGGCAAGGGGTTGCCGGCTGCTGCTCGGCAAGGAAGCGTGAGATTTTGGGAGTCATGACACTCAATTCCCAGAACCGGACTCGTCAGGGAACGATATCGCCCTGCGAGTGTGTTGCGAAACGGTCGAACGGACCGGCGAATAGCGGGAATCCGTAACGGGTGGATTCCTGAAGGCCAGAACGCTTGACGTCGTTGCGTAACCTCGAGTGGGCCAGTGGCACGTGCGTTGCTGCGTGAGGCGGGCATATGGGACCAAATGCCCCGTCGTGCAACCGCTAATTTTGCATTGTGATGCTTTTGCCAATATTGGTGAACTGAATCAGGGCGAATTCGGAACGCTGAAGGCATCTTCCGCGTAGGTACATGCTCATGTCGTTCGCTCCGGACTGTCATGAGCGCGACCGCTGCCCCAACAGGACACTGCCGAGGAAACCCTGCGTGAGTTTGACATCCGAATCTGCGACCCTTTCCGGCTCCCGGGTCATGCCGGAACAAGCCGTATCTTCGGAGTCGGGACAACCACCTGCTGCTAAGGATGCCGCTGATCCGAATGTCGTATCATCCCAGAACAGACTGCATCATGCCGCCTGGCGGGTCGTCGCCAAGCATCTCTTCGCCGAAGTCGGCTCCAGCCAGACTTCGCTTTCCGCTGCGGGGTGCGCGTTTTACGCCACGCTGTCGCTTTTTCCGGCCATCTCCAGTCTGATTTCCCTTTATGGACTGGCCTTTGATCTCCAGTCGGTCGAACCCCAGCTTGAAGTGCTGAGACATCTCCTGCCGCCATCGGCCTATGCCCTGATCGGTGACCGGATTCACGAACTGATTTCCCAGCCTCACTCGTCGCTGACAATCGGTCTGATCTTCTCGCTGGCGGTTGCCCTGTGGTCCGCTTCGGCCAGTACGAAGTCGATCCTCTCCGCGTTGAATATGGCCTATAATGCGCAGGAAACGCGGAGTTTTCTGAAGTTTCAGGCTGTCGCGCTATCAACCACGCTGACGGCCATCGTGGGCGCTGCGCTCACTCTGGCGCTGATGGTGGCAGCACCCGCACTCGTGGATTACCTGCCGCGCCATGTCAGTTTCCTCAGTGATCCGCCATTCCCGGTGAATTTTCTGCTGTCCTACGGTGCGCCGATGATTGTGCATACGCTTGCGCCGGTTCTAATGCTGCTGTTCGTTTTTATTGCTGTGACGCTGCTGTACCGCTTTGCGCCGTGCCGCGTGCATACAGAATGGCGCTGGATTTTTCCGGGCTCGATCCTTGCGACGATCCTGTGGGTCGCAACGTCTCTGGGCTTTTCATGGTATGTCGCGCATTTCGCCAGCTATGGCGCGACCTATGGGCCTCTCGGCGCTGTCGCAGCCATCATGATGTGGCTTTTCGTGAGCGCGTATGTCGTGCTGTTCGGAGCAGAGCTGAACGCCAGCCTTGAGGCCCGGGCCGGTAAAAGTCAGGCCGTGCCCCCGGAAGAAACAAGTCTGGCCTGAAGATCAGGCCAGACGTTCAGCGTCAGTGGTGATGGTGCGGGATACGCTGTGATGCGCTGCCCCGCGGAGAGGCAGGGGCTGTATTGGTGCCTGAAGCTTCAATCGCCTGTGCGCTGGTATCTGACGGATCGGCTTCCGCCACTTCAGGCTCGGAGCTGGACTGCGGGGAGAGAACCGCTTCCGTCATTTTCGCGATCGTCACATGCGCCGTTCCTGCGCCCAGCATGCCGATTTTCGCGGCCGCAGCGTGGGACAGATCGATGATGCGACTGTTGAAGGGGCCACGGTCATTGACCGTCACCACGACCGACCGTCCCGTATCCTGTGACGTCACGAGCAGCTTCGTCCCGATGGGGAGGGACGGGTGGGCGGCGGTCAGATCATTGGTGTTGAATGTCGCGCCGCTTGCGGTGCGCCGTCCGTGGAAATGCCGTCCGTACCAGCTTGCCATGCCATGCTGGGACCACGCATGTGCGGCCTGATGAGCCCGATTGGAGAGTGCCGCCCGAACGGAGTCTGCCCAGCTTGTTCTCGGCGTTCCATCAACGGCGGACTCGTCACTCGCATGTGCGGTGTGATGACCGGCCAGACCTGCAAGCGCTACGGCAAATGTCATGCTGCGCAGGGGGATGAAGCCTAGGGGATTGCGAAGGGCAGACAGGTTGAAGCGCACTATATCAGGTTCTTCTCCAGTGGACGGGACGGGCTCAGATTGCACCTGATAGCACAAAAATGCTGCCCTGTCGCCTTTTGGACACCCTGAAGACGGCAGCAATAGGGCAATGACGCTTTCATGACAGCTTCGAAAGTGCTATCGCGCGGCCAGATGAAACGCCCTCTGATTACCGTTCTCAACGGTCCGAATCTCAATATGCTGGGTCTTCGCCAGCCCGGAATCTATGGTCACGCCACGCTCGACGATGTCGAGCAGGTGTGCATTCAGGCTGCCGAACGGCTTGATGTTGCCATTGATTTCCGCCAGACGAACGGAGAGGGTGAGCTTGTGTCCTGGGTTCAGGAATGTCGCGGCCGTGCAGACGGAATCGTGATCAATCCCGCAGCTTATGGACACACCTCGATTGCCCTGCTCGATGCGCTTCTGGCGGTCGAGCTGCCGGTGGTTGAGGTTCATATTTCCAATATTCATCGCAGGGAGCCGTTCCGTCATCACACCTACGTCTCGCAGGCCGCCATCGGCGTGATCTGTGGCCTCGGCGTCAGGGGATATGCGCACGCGCTTCAGGCAATAACCGACATGATCGAAGACGAAGGATGAGCCGTATGCTCGTGGACAAGGATGCCATCCGGGCATTGGCCGATATTCTGACACAGACCGGCCTGACCGAAATCGAGATTTCCGAAGCGGACAGCCGTATCCGCGTGGCGCGCAACGTGAACGTGGTTCAGGCTGCTGCTCCGGTGCAGGCCGCTGCGGCACCCGCGGCCTCGGCTGTCGCCGCAGCTGTTGCGGCTCCGGCCGATCCGGCCAAGCACCCTGGCATGGTGCCAAGCCCGATGGTTGGCGTTGCCTATCTGACGCCCGATCCGTCCTCTCCGCCGTTCGCCGTCGAAGGCCAGACGGTGACTGCGGGTCAGACGATCATGCTCATCGAAGCCATGAAGACCTTCAACCAGATCAAGGCCCCTCGCGCCGGCACCCTGACGAAATTCCTTGTCGAATCCGGTCAACCGGTCGAGTTCGGCGAAGCACTGGCGATCATCGAGTAATGATTTCCAAGGTCCTCATTGCCAACCGGGGTGAGATTGCGCTGCGGATCCAGCGCGCCTGCCGCGAGATGGGCATCAAAACCGTTGCCGTGCATTCGACGGCAGACGCCGATGCGATGCATGTGCGCCTTGCGGACGAAGCCGTCTGTATCGGTCCGCCGAGCGCGCGCGACTCCTATCTGAATGTTGCCGCCATCCTTTCGGCTGCGATGATCACGGGAGCAGACGCCATTCATCCCGGTTATGGCTTCCTGTCGGAAAATGCCGAGTTTGCCGAGACCGTGGAAGAACACGGCCTCGCGTTCATCGGTCCGACCGCCGAACATATCCGCACGATGGGCGACAAGATCGCTGCCAAGACGACCATGCGCGCGCTCGGCGTGCCGCTGGTGCCGGGGTCCGATGGCGGTCTGGCCGACTTGCAGGCCGCGCGTGAAGTTGCGGACAAAGTCGGCTATCCGGTCCTCATCAAGGCTGCTGCCGGTGGCGGCGGACGCGGGATGAAGGTCGCGATGACGGCGGACGACATTGAGGAAGCCTGGTCGGTCGCCCGTGCTGAAGCCCGCGCGGCTTTTGGCAATGACGAGGTCTATCTCGAGAAGTATCTCAACCGTCCGCGTCATATCGAGCTTCAGATCCTTGGCGACGCGCATGGCAATGTCGTGCATTTCGGCGAGCGTGACTGTTCGCTCCAGCGCCGTCATCAGAAGCTGCTGGAAGAAGCCGGTTCACCGGCCCTGACAGACGCCGAACGTGAGGAAATTGGTCGTACCGCGACCGAGGCTCTTTCGCGCATGGGCTATCGCAATGCGGGCACGCTGGAGTTCCTGTATCAGGACGGTCAGTTCTGCTTTATCGAGATGAACACGCGTCTTCAGGTCGAACATCCGGTGACGGAGATGGTCTGCAACGTGGATCTCGTGCGTGAGCAAATCCGGATCGCCTCTGGTGAACCGCTTGGGTACACGCAGTCGGACATCAAGATGTCCGGGCATGCGATTGAGTGCCGCATCAATGCGGAAGATCCTGAGACCTTCATGCCGAGCCCCGGCACGATCAAGGTGTTCCATGCTCCGGGTGGGTTGGGTGTGCGGATGGACAGCGCCATTTACGCTGGCTATCGCATCCCGCCTTACTACGACAGCATGATCGCCAAGCTGATCGTGCATGCCCCCACGCGCGCCGAAGCCATTGCCCGCATGCAGCGTGCTCTGGACGAATGTGTAGTGGATGGCGTGAAAACGGTCATTCCGCTCCATCAGAAAATTCTGGCTGATCCTTCTTTCCAGAAAGGGGATTACACCATCCACTGGCTGGAAAATTTCGTCGCTGCCCAGCAGGCAGGAAAGTAAACCGGAGTCACTCATGAGTTACGCGGAAACCATTATCCTCGATATCCGGATCGGGCAGGTGCCTGTGGTGGTTTCTGTGCTCAAGGGGCGTGACGGGCTTGGCGTCTGGGTGAGCGAGATCGGTGTGCTCAACCGGGTTGTTCTGTTTCGGACAGCAGACACCTATGCTGCTCTTCTGGACGAACGGCCTGAGCTTCTGGCTGCGATCCCGCAAGACGCTATTAAGAGCGCCGATGTCACAAGCTGGCGCATCATTTCGCCCCTGCTTCCTGCCGGGGCGCACGGCGGCGTTTATGAATGGCGCTGCTACGAGATGAAGCTGGGGCAGGTTGGGGATGTGGAGGAAGCCTTTGTGGCGTCCCTCCCGCCACGGCTGGAGCTGTCCAAGCTGGTCTGCGGGATGGTTTCTCTCGAAGGGACACCACGGCTGGCTCATATCTGGCCCTACGCAGACATGAATGCGCGTATGGAGACCAGGGCTCAGGCTGTTGCGAGTGGGATCTGGCCGCCTAAGGTCGCAAGCCATCTGAACATTATGGAAAATGCGATTCTGCTTCCGGCCAAAGATTCCGCTTGGCGCTAAGACGGTACGAACAACATAGAAAAAAGCGGTGAGGCTTGAGCCTGCACCGCTTTTTTTATGCCTTAGGCCCTGCTTCGAAAAATTACTTCTTGGCAGAAGCCGGAGCAGCAGGAGCCAGTGTTTCGATCGTGCTTTCGGAAACGAATACAACCGACTCCAAAGCCTGTGTCAGCGCAGCGACAGCCTCCTGAGGGTTATGCCCTTCGGTGAAGACGGTTGCCCGATAAACCGCACCCTGCACCGGTGTAAGCGGGGCCAGCGCCATAATGAAATCTGCATCGGCTCCGACGACCTGCATGGTCTGGGCAGCCTGATCCGTATTGCCAGACTTCAACTGCGCATTTGCGGTGGCGACCGCAGCTTTCTTTTCAGGAGCCAACGTCTCGCTCACGACGAACTCACCGCCGACCGGAAGCCAGTCCGTCTGTCCGACGACAGGCTGATGGCTGGCGATAACGGGATGCTGCGGAGCAGGATGGAGATCGTTTTCGGCAGCCTGAAACTTTTTGTCAGCCTTTTCTGCAGCGGCCAGGCGCTTCTGGGCATCATAAAGTGCCGGAATGGCGGCTTCGGTCTTGCCGGTCGTCTGGAGAATGTCACGAGCCTTCAGAATATCCTGAAAGGCGCGCTGTCCGTCAGCAGAAAGATGATGGAAAGCGCGGTGAGCCTTGAATTTTTCCCAATGGGTATGAAGTGAATCAGCGCTGGCAAAGGGTGTTGCGCAAAGGATGGATGAAATCGCGGCGACGGCGGGAATGAATTTCATGATATTATCTCCGTGAATATTCTGTTCTGACCCTTAGCGGTATTTCATCAGGATAGATCAGACAAATTACCGATCATTTAATGACTGTCGGTCCATTTTGATATTTTTCAGAATCCTCTCCCGTCAGGCAGGGTTTTCTCGCTGCGCGCTGACAGGTCCTGGGGATTGTGACTAACAGATGCAATTCTCTTTATTGCGTACGGAGTTTAATTTTTAGAACTTATCGACGCCATGAAATGATTTATTGAAATAAAAATGAGAATATTGGGGTTTTCATTTGGGGAATGGCTTGCCCTGAAGGAGGGCTTTCCGTATGAACGGGGCCTCAATCACGATACCGTGCCTTGCACCGTAAAGTCGGCCTTTCCGGAGTGCATTGCAGGCATCAGCCGAGTAGCGAGTATTTCCAGATGTCTCTGAATTCCGTCGTCGAGAGTGTGACTGCCCGTATCATCGAGCGTTCGAAAATCTCCCGGCGCCGGTATCTTGCTCTGATGGAGCGCAACCGGGCCAAAGGCGTGCTCCGGCCCAGACTCGCCTGCGGAAATCTGGCTCATGCGATCGCGGCTTCCAGCCCCGACAAGCCGGAGCTGATGCGTCCCACCGGGACCAATATCGGCATCATCACGACCTATAATGACATGCTCTCGGCGCATCAGCCCTATGGGCGCTACCCTGAGCAGATCAAGCTGTTTGCCCGTGAAGTCGGGGCAACCGCTCAGGTCGCGGGTGGTGCGCCGGCCATGTGTGATGGTGTGACGCAGGGGCAGGAGGGGATGGAACTGTCCCTGTTCTCCCGCGACGTGATCGCAATGTCCACGGCGGTCGGTCTGAGTCATGGGATGTTCGAAAGCGTGGCGCTGCTCGGGATCTGCGACAAGATCGTGCCGGGGCTTCTGATGGGCGCCCTGCGTTTTGGTCACCTGCCGACCATGCTGATCCCGGCCGGTCCGATGCCATCCGGCCTTCCGAACAAGGAAAAGCAGCGCATCCGCCAGCTCTACGTTCAGGGCAAGGTCGGACAGGCCGAACTGATGGAAGCGGAAAACGCCTCCTACCACAGCGCCGGAACCTGCACATTTTATGGAACGGCCAATACGAACCAGATGATGGTCGAAATCATGGGCCTGATGATGCCGGATTCGGCGTTCATTAATCCCAACACGAAGTTGCGTCAGGCCATGACCCGTTCGGGCATTCACCGGCTAGCGGAAATCGGACTGAATGGTGAAGACGCGCGTCCTCTGGCGCATTGTGTGGATGAAAAAGCGATCGTGAACGCTGCCGTCGGACTGCTGGCGACGGGTGGGTCGACCAATCACGCTATCCATCTTCCCGCCATCGCCCGCGCTGCCGGTATTCTGATCGATTGGGAAGACATCAGCCGCCTGTCTTCCGCTGTCCCGCTAATCACCCGCGTCTATCCGAGCGGCTCGGAAGACGTGAATGCGTTCAATCGCGTGGGGGGGATGCCAACGGTCATCGCCGAACTGTCGAGCGCCGGAATGCTGCATCAGGACATTCTCACGGTCTCGCGCGGCGGCTTCTCCGACTATGCGCGTCGTGCGTCGCTTGAAGGCGACGACCTTGTTTACAGCCGCGCAAAGCCGTCCACCGACACCGACATCCTGCGTGATGTGACAACGCCGTTCCGTCCGGATGGCGGCATGCGCCTGATGACGGGCAATCTGGGACGCGCGATTTACAAGAGCAGCGCCATTGCGGCGGAACACCTGACGGTCGAAGCGCCTGCGCGGGTGTTTCAGGACCAGCATGATGTCATCACCGCCTATCAGAACGGCGAACTTGAACGTGACGTCGTCGTGGTCGTGCGTTTTCAGGGGCCGGAAGCCAATGGGATGCCGGAACTGCACAAGCTGACCCCGACGTTGGGCGTGTTGCAGGACCGAGGCTTCAAGGTGGCGCTTCTGACGGATGGTCGTATGTCGGGCGCCAGTGGCAAGGTGCCAGCCGCCATTCATGTCGGCCCTGAAGCGCAGGTCGGCGGTCCGATCGCCCGCGTTCGGGACGGCGACATGATCCGCGTCTGCGCCGTGAGCGGCCAGATCGAGGTATTGGTTGACGCCGCCGAATGGGACAGCCGCACGCCAGTCGCTCCGCCGCTCCCGGCATTGGGAACGGGTCGGGAGCTGTTCGCGCTACTGCGTTCGGTGCATGATCCGGCCGAAGCGGGCGGGTCCGCGATGCTGGCCCAGATGGATCGCGTGATCGAAGCCGTCGGCGACGATATTCACTAAGGAAGATTTCTCATGATCGATACTGCCAAACTTGATGCCGTCATGAGCCGCTGTCCGGTCATGCCGGTGCTGGTGGTCAATGACGTGGCGCAGGCCCGTCCGATGGCCGAGGCTCTGGTGGCGGGTGGCCTGTCCACGCTCGAAGTCACGCTGCGGACGCCCTGTGCGCTCGAAGTCATCGAAGAAATGTCCAAGGTGCCGGGTGCCCTCGTTGGTGCGGGGACCGTTCTGAACCCGTCCGATATGGACCGTGCCGTGAAAGCGGGCGCGCGCTTCATCGTCAGCCCGGGCCTGACCGAGGCGCTCGTCAAGGCTTCCGTCGAGCATGACGTCCCGTTCCTGCCGGGTGTCGCCAATGCGGGTGATATCATGCGCGGTCTTGATCTGGGTCTGTCGCGCTTCAAGTTCTTCCCGGCTGTGACGAATGGTGGCATTCCCGCGCTGAAGAGCCTTGCCAGTGTTTTCGGCAGCAATGTCCGTTTCTGCCCGACAGGTGGCATTACGGAAGAAAGCGCCCCGGACTGGCTGGCCCTTCCGACCGTTTCCTGTGTCGGTGGCTCCTGGGTGACGGCGGGCGCGTTCGATGCGGACAAGATCCGTCAGCGCGCAACGGCCGCGGCCCTCCTGAAGGTCTGAACGCGCGCCAATAAACGGTTCACGGGGTCAGTGTTATGCTACGGCTTCCCGTGAACGTTTTATGAACAAATGGTTTGCGGGACGGGCTGAACCAGATCATAAGGGCGCGTGACTGGACGTTCCCATTTATTGATCGGCGGCTTTGCCGTGTTGTGTGCCATGCGCTGGCATGTGCTTTCTCCTGAACCGCTCTCTGTCTGTACGGGCCTGCTGGGTAGTCTTCTGCCTGACATTGATACCGAGCGCTCCATGCTCGGGAGCCGGGTAAAGATCCTTTCCCGCTTTCTGGCGAAAGCCTTTGGCCATCGTGGTCTGACGCATTCGGGCCTGATGCTGCTCGTGGCTGCGGCCGTCCTGAACGGCCTGCTGGGCTCCGAGAGTCTTCGCGGACCATGGGGTGCCCTGCTGCTCGGGGCTGCGACGCATATCGCTGCCGACCTTCCGACGGGAGGGTGCCAGGTCCTTGCGCCCCTAAGCCGTTCGCGACTTTCGCTCTGGCCTTATGTCCGGACTGGCGGCATCGGGGAAATCATGCTTCTTGTGCCCATCCTCTGCCTTCTGGGCTGGGCAGGATTTTCCGGCAATGGCCCTGTTCCGGGCCATGTCCCTCCATCTGCGCATCACTCGCGGTTGCGCGGACATGTTTTGAAGGATATTTCATTCTCATCATGACACAGACCCGACTCCCCGTCCGCCGTGCCCTTCTCTCCGTTTCTGACAAAACGGGACTGATCGAACTGGGGTGTGCGCTCGCCGCCCACGGTGCGGAACTGCTTTCGACCGGGGGGTCCGCCAAGGCTCTTCGTGACGCCGGTCTGACAGTCAAGGATGTCTCGGACCATACCGGTTTTCCGGAAATTCTGGACGGGCGGGTCAAAACCCTCGTGCCTCAGGTCCATGGTGGCATTCTCGGTCGTCGCGATCTGGCCGACCATGTTGCGCAGATGGCAAAGCATGACATTGCTCCGATCGATCTGGTCTGTGTAAATCTCTATCCGTTCGCCGCAACCGTTGCCTCGGGTGCTGGTGACGAAGACTGCATCGAGAATATTGATATCGGTGGCCCCGCCATGATCCGCGCAGCTGCCAAAAACTTCGATCACGTCGCAATCCTAACGGATCCGCAGCAATATGCAGCGGTCATCGCATCGCTGGAGCAGGGCGGTACGGTGCTGGTCGAACGACGCAGCTACGCGGCCTCCGCCTATGCCCATACGGCGGCCTATGACAGTATGATCTCTCGCTGGTTTGCCAAACAGGCTGGCGAAATTCTGCCCCCTGTTCTGACTCTGAGCGGGACACGGGACGATCTGCTGCGTTACGGCGAAAACCCGCATCAGAAGGCGGCCTTTTATCGTGACGGCAGCCAGCGCCCCGGCGTGGCGAGTGCACGGCAGCTTCAGGGCAAGGCGCTGAGCTATAACAACATCAACGACACGGATGCAGCATTCGAAGCTGTCGCCGAGTTTGACGAACCGACTGTGGTCATCGTCAAACATGCCAATCCATGCGGCGTGGCCTCTGCCGCAACGCTGGAGCAGGCCTGGATTGCGGCTCTGCGCTGCGACCCCGTCTCGGCTTTCGGCGGTATCGTCGCCCTCAACCGGACGTTGGACGGCGCAACAGCCCAGAGAATCAGCAAGATCTTCACGGAAGTGATTGTGGCTCCCGATGCCGACGCTGATGCCGTTGAGGTCCTGGCAAAGAAAAAGAACCTGCGTCTGCTGCTCACGCAGGGCGTGCCTGATCCGACGGCCGAGGGGCTGTCGTTCCGTTCCGTCTCTGGTGGTTTTCTGGCCCAGAGCCGTGATGCAGGCCGGGTGACGCAATCCGATCTCAAGGTCGTCACCAAGCGTGCGCCGACGGAGCAGGAAATGAAGGACCTGCTGTTCGCGTTCCGCGTCGCAAAGCATGTGAAATCAAACGCCGTCATTTACGTCCGCAATGGCGCCACGGTCGGCATTGGCGCCGGGCAGATGTCACGTGTAGACAGCGCGCGCATTGCCGCGCGAAAGAGCGAAGATGCGGCAAAGGAAGCCGGAGAGCACGCTCCGCTGACAATCGGATCGGTTGCAGCTTCAGATGCGTTTTTCCCCTTCGCAGATGGTCTTGAGAGCGTCGTTGCGGCGGGTGCCGTGGCTGTCATTCAGCCGGGTGGCTCCATTCGCGATCAGGAGGTGATCGATGCGGCAGACGCAGCCGGGATCGCCATGGTATTCACCGGCATGAGGCATTTCAGACATTGAAAAAGCTCGCTTGCGCCAGCCTGGTTCTGGCTCTGTCCTTTTCTGCAGCGGAAGCTGCCCCCTGTGTCTATGACATGACGCCACTTCCGGTGACCAAGGGGACTGTCGCCAACATCACGCCCACCGGCGTGCAGCTCAGCGACGGTACGGCTGTTATCCTGCCCGCAGAATTTCTGGCGCATATTCATCTGAACCAGAAACTGGCCGTGAGAGGGCTGATCGCAACAGCAACGCATACCGTGCAGGCTCTGGCCCTGGATGGTAATCCCCCCATCTGCCCAAGCACGCCGACGATCCCAAAAGGAGCCTTTCCAGGCTCGCCAGGATACGACACGATCCATCCCTGATCGGCCTACGTTTGGATGTAGTGTCGGGTAATCGTTAAACGCTTTCTTTACGCTTCTTGTGCAATGATTCTCCGGATTGACCGATGCTGGCGGATCCGGAGGCACAAGTTCTTGTCACATGTCACGACATCCGCAGTTATGACGACCACTGGCCTCAGGCGCGTTGACGTTGCTCCTGAGGCGCAACTGGCTTCCAATGAGCGGTTTCACGATTTTCTGGAAAGCTACGTGCATCCGGAAATGCCTAAGCATTCTGAGACCCGACAGAATGCTTCAACTGTTAAACCGCAGCCTGCAAAAATAGAACCTCTTGAATCCCAAGGTCAAACTGCAAAGCAGCCTTCGAAAAGTCTGCCTACACTGGATTCCAAGGTGTCGAGAAAAGTAGTCCCACAATCGGAAGACCATACTCTTCCTACCAAGCAGATGACTGCTCCCAAAAAAGAAGCTCTTCCTGTCGAGGAAAAAGCAGTTTCAGGAAGTGGTAAAGAACAGACACAAGGCAATAAAATTCAAGGCAAAACACTTCAGTCAGTTTCGAGGGATGTTGATAGTAAGTACGCGCCTAATGAAAATCAGAAAATCACGCAAAAAAATTCAGTAAAATCTGAAGAAACTGAGGTTATTGATAATAACCTAATATCCAATCCTGATGCGACCTCTGAGAATTTTAGTGAAGCAGATTTTCCTAAAGAAAATACAAATTTATCAAACAATGATAATTTAGAATTCATTAGTGACAAATCGTCATTTGAAAAAAATGATACAAAAGAAAATATTTCTGTTAAAAACTCGGAAAAAATTACAGAAATAAAAGAAGATTTTATATCTGAAAATATTTCTCCTGTTGATTTAAAGGATGTATCTTCCGAAAAATCAGTCTCTGATGCCTTGGAGGAATTCCCATCCGAAACGGATGCAGAAAACAAAAGTGCTCCTGCCGACGAGGACGAAAAAATTTCTCGGCGAGACAATCAAAATACGCTGCTTTATCAACAAGAAAATGATGGAAAAACAACCACTCATATCGAAATGAACGTTGGTGGAAGTGAAAAAATACACGTAGAAATTGATGGATCTGATGGTAAAGAACATCGAATTCATATCAACACAGATAATTCAGAAGTCTATCAGTCTCTCAAAGACGATCATAGTAAACTGATTGCGGCTTTAACTGATAATTCGATTCCTGTTTCTGGAACGCAGTCCATAGCGAAAGCAGATATCCAGATCAGCCTTTCGGTACCATCCTTTCTTGACATGTCGTCGCGTGACGAGCGTCAAGAGGAGCGTAACCGCTCGTCTGGTAATTTACGGGGTAGTACGCCCGTATCCTCAACATCTGTCACTGAACGGCGTTTTCTCCGAGGCGTTGTCGATCTCACTGTTTGAAAATAGGATTAAAACCATGGTTACTTCAGTTGGAACAACAACTGGAACTACTTCTCTATTAAGTCAGGCAATAAGCGCTGCGAAAAGCAATGCGGCAACAAATGCCGCAACAGCCTCGAATACCACAACAAGCAGCGCAAGTAGTTCTTCGTTGTCTTCTTTGGGTGGAAACTTTAATCAGTTTCTTACGCTGCTTACGACACAATTGCAGCATCAAGACCCTAGTAATCCAACAAGTACGGACTCATTCACAGCTGAATTAGCCCAATTCGCCGGGGTGCAACAGCAGGTCGAAACCAATACAAACCTGACGAGCTTGATTTCCGCCACCCAGGATAATCAGATGGCTTCAGCTGTCAGCCTTATCGGAAAAACAACTACGGCAAGCACGTCCAGCCTGCCATTACAAAGCGGGAGCGCGTCGTTGTCATTCACAGCCCCTCAGGCTGGTGATGTGGCGATTGCGATAACTGATAGTACAGGAACCGTCGTCAAATCAGAGACAGTCGATGCCTCGGTTGGAACGAATACATGGACATGGGACGGTAAAAACAACAGTGGCACGCAGTTAAGCAATGGAGCTTATACTGTGGCTGTAGAGGGAAATTCTACGGACGGAACCACTGTTGCTCTTCCGACAACGATTACAGGAACTGTTACCGGTGTTTCAAAAGGAACTTCGGGAGTAAATATTGATATGGGAAGCGCGACGATCAACATGAGTGATCTGACCGGATTTTCAAGCACCTGATTTCGAGAGGCGGTGAGGCCGCTTGTTAGTCATGTATTAAGGTTTTTGTTCCACAATGGAGTTCATCAAAAGTAAGGTTTTTAGGGATAAGTGAGTATGTGGGCAGGACAGAGAGGTTTTTCTGACGGGAATCGCAACGATCTCGATTCTCTGAAAAACCGGAAAGAGAGCAATCAGTGAAAGCTCTTCTGGCAAACCTCAAACAGCTCGGTCTCCCACGTCTTGCTGCTCTTGGTGGTGTTGGCGTCTCAATGCTTGTCCTGCTGGGCGTTTTAGTCCTGCACGGCGTCAACGCCACGAATGGCCTTTTGTATCGAGATTTAGAACCTCATGAAGCTGGTGAAATTGTAGATCAGCTTTCAAAAGCTCACATTAAATACCGTCTTCAGGATCAGGGTAGTACAATCATGGTACCTGATGATGATGTGGCCCGTGCTAGATTGCTTCTGGCTAAAGGCGGTTTGCCGTCTGGAGGGTCCGTTGGATACGAGATCTTTGATAAGGGTAACAGCTTCACTGCAACTCAATTTGAACAAACTATCAATGAAACTCGGGCGCTAGAAGGAGAATTAGAGAGATCTATTCGCCTGATTCACGGGGTACAGAATGCAAGAGTGCACCTTGTGCTTCGTCATAGAGAGCTTTTTTCAACAGATGAGCAGAGCGCGCAAGCAAGCGTGCTTCTCTCCATGGATGGGGGGCGTAGACTCGATGAGGAAAATATCGCCGCAGTAGTCAATCTTGTCGCGGCAGCGGTTCCGGGGTTGGATGCTCATAATATTTCATTGATAGATAACCGTGGCCATGTCCTTCTTAAACAGGGAGAAGGAAGCGCGAACGGTGGCGAGTCCTTGGAAGAACAACGCCAGATAATTGAGCAACGTATCGCACATGAAGTTGAGGACTTACTGGGAGCGTCCTTGGGTCCAGGACATGTGCGTGTGGAAGCAAATATTACGATGAACAATGATCATGTTCGTGAAACGCAAGAAAATTACGATCCTGATCAGCAGGTTTTACGTTCTCAGCAAACTAAAACAGAAAAAAATATCAATACTCAAGGTTCTAGTAATACAACGGTTTCGAATAATCTTCCGAACGCAAATGCGGGTCAGCAGCAAAATGGAAGTCAAAGCAATCGACAAGAGCAAACAAATAACTATGAAATAAGTAAGACTGTTCGTACTTTAGTGCAGGACCAACCGCGTATTGCACGCATCAGCATGGCAGTGATGGTGGACGGCATTAGTCAGTCGGATGGAAAGGGTCATTCTTCTTGGCAGCCGCGTAATGAAGAAGAATTGAACCGTTTAACAGCTTTAACTAAAAGTGCCGTTGGTTTCGACCAGGCTAGAGGGGATGTGGTAACGGTCATGTCCATGAAATTTAGTAATATAGAAGCTGAAATGCGGCCCGTAAATTCGGATTGGAGTAAATTTTTCAGCCGTTCAAATCAAATGGAAGCTGTAAGATTCTCATTGTTTGCGATATGCCTTGCAATGGTTTTGTTTTTTGTTGTCCGCCCATTATTGAAGCCTGTATCTAATAATAATTCTAATAAGTTATTTAATTCATCAAATTCTGCTGAGTCAATTCAACCAATGTCTTTATCGTCTCAAAATTCAATTTATTTGTCCGATAATCAATCTGAAATACAAAAAATTCCAATGCTTGAAGTTTCTAATAAAGGAACGAATTTAATTGATGAAGATACTGTATTTGTCAATGGTGTACAGGGAAAAATTAGGGCTTCTTCCGTACAAAAAGTTATAGATCTTATAGAAACTCACCCTTCTGAAAGTATTTCTTTGGTAAGAGGATGGTTGATTCCATCTCAGGAAGGAGCATCGAGATAATGGATATGGAAAAAAATATCTCAGGTGTACAAAAAGCAGCCATCTTGATGATGGCCTTAGGTGAAGAAAATTGTTCTAAGTTGTTTGAACAAATGCATGAGGAAGAAATCAGAGAAGTTTCTTCTGCAATGGCTCAATTAGGTATTGTATCATCCAATCTCGTAGAAAAAATATGCCATGAATTTAGTCAAGGATTAGGCTCGGCTGAAGGAGTGGTTGGGGATCTTGAAAGCACAGAAAAGCTTCTTAAAAACGCACTGCCCGCCAGCAGAGCTGCCGCAATCATGGAAGAAATTCGGGGTCCTGCAGGGCGCACGATGTGGGATAAGTTGGGGAATGTATCAGAATCAGTGCTCGCAAATTATTTAAAAAATGAATATCCACAAACAGTAGCTGTTATTCTAAGCCGGATTAAATCTTCGCATGCTGCTAAAGTATTGGCACTTTTCCCTGAAGAATTTTCATTAGATATTATGATAAGAATGTTAAAAACAGAAACTGTACAAAAAAACGTAATTCAAAGTATAGAAAAAACTTTGCGATCAGAATTTATTTCTAATATTCCGAGAGGAATAAATCGTAATAGCCATGAAGTTTTAGCTGATATATTTAATAATTTTGATAGAAGACTCGAAAATAGATTTATGTCGGCTTTGGAAGAGAGAAGTCAAATTGATGCCGAACAAATTAAGAGTCTTATGTTTACCTTCGAAGAGTTGGTGAATCTTTCTGGAGAAGGTTTGATCACCTTGTTGAACCAGCTTCCTCGTGAGAGCCTGCCATTAGCACTTAAAGGAGCAAGTGATAGGTTGCGTCAAGCGTTTCTAGGAGCGATGTCTGAACGTGCAGGACGTATCCTACTGGATGAAATCGAAGATTTGGGGCCTGTGCGGGTAAAGGATGTCGATATAGCTCAAAATGAAATTCTCATTATCGCTAAAGACTTAGTTGATCGCGGAGAAATTGATCTGATAGATCAAGAAAAACCAGAAAATGAGATGATTGTTTGATGACTAGGAAAACATTGGCAGAGCAAAAAAAAATAGGAATTTTGTATTCTGAGGATTTTGAAAAAACTTCTATTGAAAAGATAATAATAAAAATACCTGAAGATTCTTCAAATATAGAAAAAGAAGAGTTATTTTCAAAATCGTGTTTAGATAAATACTATGAAGATGGCTTCCAGAATGGAATAAAAGAAGAAAAAAAGAATAATAACATAGAAAAAGATTTTATAGAATCATTATTAAACGTTTTCCATTCTATAGAAAAAGAAATTTTAGAACAAAAAAAACAAATTTCTAAAGAAATATCATTCGCGATAATATCTTGTATTGCAAATTTATTTCCTAACTTATATGAAAAATATGGAGAAAAAGATTCTGAAATAATTTTCCAAAAAATGTACCCATTTATAAATAAAAATTCTTATGTAAATTTAAGCTGTTCTAAACAATTTTTCTTTAAAATAGAAGAATTGGTACCAGAATCTTTCAAAGAAACAATAAACCTTAACATTGACGAGGCAATGAAAAATGGGGAATTCAGTATTGTTTGGGGTACGGGATCATTATCTCGGAATTCCAGTAAATATATAGAAGAAATAATTTCTGAGATATTATGTTTTAATAAGGAGCGAAAGGAAGAAAATGCTAGAGAAAGATAAAGACGATTTCGATCTCGAGAAAGAAGATTTTTTATCTTCCGATAGTTTTGAGGTTAAATTTCCTAATGATTTAGAAGCCATTTACGACGTTCCGGTTGCTGTTAGTGTAGTCTTGGGTAGAGCTGCAATGCCTATAAATAAGCTACTCAGGTTAGGACGTGGGGCTGTTGTTGAGTTGGATCGCAAAATTGGCGATCCCATAGATATACTGGTTAATAATCGTTTGATAGCAAGAGGAGAGGTTGTCATGGTCGATGAAACGCGCCTGGGAGTTACAATGACTGAAATCGTAAAGTCTGAAAAATAGTATTTATATTATTGTATTGTTGGGAGACTAAGAAGAGAAATGAATGGTATTTATAATAGTTTTTCTTCTGCCATGGAAGGAATGCTGAAGTCATTTAATTTTTCTTCGAATGGTTCATCGATCAAGAGGTTTTCCCCTGGATCTGATGTGGGGCTTGCGCTCTTAGTGGCGGCATTGCTTTCAATACTTGTCTTGCCACTTCCTACATTCATTCTGGATATCGGACTATCTCTCTCCGTTACGTTATCCATATTAATTTTGATGGTAGCCTTGTTTCTGAATAGGCCTTTAGATTTTACATCTTTTCCAACTTTATTATTGCTAACAACACTGCTGCGCCTTTCTTTGGAAGTCGCAACAACGCGTTTAATATTGAGTCACGGTTATCTGGGGGCATATGCTGCAGGTCATGTTGTTGCAGCGTTCGGTGGCTTTCTTATGGGGGGCGATGTAGTTATCGGGGCTATATTATTTTCCATACTTTTAGTTGTTAATTTTATGGTTATTACTAAAGGCTCTGGAAGAATTGCTGAAGTTGCGGCTAGGTTTTCTTTGGATTCAATGCCCGGCAAACAAATGGCTATTGACGCAGAATTATCTTCTGGGACAATTAACGATGTTATTGCTAGAAAAAAACGAAAAGAACTTGAAGAAGAAAGTGGATTTTATGGTGCAATGGATGGAGCAGCAAAGTTCGTACGTGGAGATGCGATCGCTAGCTTAATAATAACAGCAATTAATATCATTGGCGGGTTAACAATAGGTATTGTTCGTCATGGGATGTCGATCTCAGATGCGGCGACATCGTTTACAACACTAACGATAGGTGATGGGCTTGTCTCTCAGATACCAGCCCTTTTAGTCTCTACAGCTTCGGGTATTGTGGTTACAAAAGGAGGAACTGAAGGAGGGGCAGATGTTGCGTTAGTGAGGCAACTGGGAGGAAATCCTAAGCCACTTGCTTTAGCGGCCGGTTGTTCTTTGGTTTTAGGTATGATGCCCGGATTGCCAACTTTCCCGTTTTTTTTTCTAGCTGTTTTATCTGCTGCGGCAGCTTGTTTCAGGCATTATGCACCAATTTCTAATAAAGATGATGAAGGTGATTCAATCGCGGTCCCTGAAAATAATATTCCCACTGATGCGCCAATTTCGGATAGTCTTAAGGTTGACTTGTTGAGACTAGAATTAGGATTTAACTTGTTGGCCGTAGCAAATGGAGATGCTGCTCGTCTGACTGAAAAAATTAAAGTGCTACGCAGAACAATTGCTAGTGATATGGGGTTTGTACTGCCGCCGGTTCGTATTCAAGATAACTTAATTTTGCCGCCTGATTGTTATTCAATTTGTATCAAAGAAATTGAAGTGGGACGAGGGGAAGTTAGGCTTAACAAGCTTCTGGCCATGAATCCTCAGGGGGGGGAGCCTAATATTGAGGGCGAAAAAACTAGAGAACCTGCCTTTGGTCTCCCAGCATTATGGATAGATCAGAATTTGCGTGAAAATGCCATAGTACGTGGATATACCGTTGTAGATCCGGCTAGTGTTATTATTACTCATTTAACTGAGTTAGTTAAAGAAAATATGGCCGAGCTTTTGTCATACGCAGAAACACAGAAATTATTGGATGGTATGCCTAGAGACCAGCAGAAGTTGGTTGTAGATTTGATTCCGTCGCAGGTTTCTGTAGGAATTTTACAAAGAATACTACAGTCCCTTCTTGATGAGAAAGTTTCTATCAGAGATTTAACAGGGATTTTGGAGGCGGTTCAGGAGGGATATAGTTTAGGTTTCAAAACGGTTAACTCATTGGTTGCACATGTTCGCATTAGACTGGCTCGTCAAATTAGTTCTTCGATGATTAATGCTCAGGGGTGTATCCCAATTTTGACTCTTAGTCCCGAATGGGAGCTTTCTGCTTATGAAAGTTTGTCTAATTCGACTGAAGAAAAGCAAATTAATTTTTCTCCTTCTCAAATGCAAAAATTTGTTTCAGCTTTAAAGTATTCTATCGAATCTTCTTCTAGGGAAGGAGTTATTCCAGTTATATTGACTTCTCGTAATCTTCGCCTTCCGCTAAGAAGAATAGTAGAGCGCGTTCAACCTTCTATAAGTGTGTTATCTCAAGAGGAGATTTTTCCAAGAATTAAAATAATCAATATTGGATTGATATCGTAATATTTTTTACTCTATTAAATTCGAGATTTTACTGATTAGAATTGGAAGATAATGGTGGTAGGAAGTGCAATGGTTGCGAAAAAGCCTGTTGAGAGCTTGTTGTAGCTGGACGCAACGCGGCGCCAAGTCCTTGATGTGTCTAAACATGACCTCTATACGGTTGAGCCATTTTTAGTCGCGCTTGTCTTATTCGATGGCTCAGTTATGGGATTTTCGGTCCGGAATGCAGACTTGATCTCCCCCTCCTTTTTCCCTGCAAGGGTCCCTGAACCAGTCGACGTTATAGCCCATAGCCATTGGGCGTGCAGCGAATCATTCAGCCGAACAGTGGCTTCGATATAATCATTAATCTGGCCTGAGGTCATGAAGAAGATCAAAGGACGGCCTTTTGCATCGGTAATGGTGTGAAAGTTGCTGCTGATGCTGCCTTTTGTGTTCCCAGTCAGGCGGCCCCACCCTGCTCTTTACCCACAGGCTTGAAATCGTGCAGTGCGCTTTCAGATTGGTTTCGTCAATCATCATCGGTCTTTGACCGATTGAAAACCTGGGACGGCAGCCAGATGATCTCCCATCATTTGCAGAAGGATATCTGTATCATCTACCGCTTCTAGCGATTGTTAGGCGTCTTGGGTTGAACGTATTTCCAGGGAACATCACACCCGATTGGCCGTTCGGATTAACAAAGATGATCCCGCGTAGCACTCGCTAGTCATCAACGTGTGGTCTGTCGCGATGCTTGAGGGAAAGGGTCGTAGATGGTCCTTCTGGTTCTCCCCTGCCATTACAGGTCGTTTGTTTTCAGTCTTCTCACCGAGTCTCAATCAGTTTTCTAAAATCAATGCGGCCTTATCCTGAGCGTTGAATGTTTTTCTCAAGGAAGTGTGCGGTCATAATATCTCTTCCTCTGCTAGAGGGCGCAAATCTGTTAAACTGCTTATTAATACGAAAGTGTTTTTTTGCGGCATTTGGATTGATATGACGTCAATTATGAAAATTCATTTTGTTGCGTCTCCTAGTGATTCTGCCCAGCTAGCTTTAGAGCGCCTTTCACAGAAGTATGGGAATGCCCCGCTTCAGAACGCAGATTTTGTCGTTTGTCTGGGGGGGGATGGATTTATGCTTGAAGCGCTTCACAAGGTTCTGGACAGCCGGACTGCCATCTACGGTATGAACTACGGCACGGTTGGCTTTTTGATGAATGCCGCTAATGAGGTGGATCTTTTGCGTCGTTTAGAAAATGCCCAGCCCTCGGTTCTTCATCCATTGCATATGACGGCGACGACTTCCACGGGGATCGTCAGGAGCGCATTGGCGTTCAATGACGTTTTTCTTTTCAGGCAAACGAGACAAACATCGCGTATAAAAATTGAAATTGACGGTCGGGTGCGTCTTGAAGAACTGATTTGCGATGGAATTATTGTTTCCACTCCGGCGGGGTCTACAGCGTATAATCTTTCAGCTCATGGACCTATTGTTCCTTTGAGCTCCAATATTCTTCCTTTAACGCCAATATCCGCTTTTCGTCCTCGTCGCTGGAGAGGGGCACTTTTGCCCTCCAGTGCTGTGGTGAAGCTGACGCTTCTGGATACGGAGAAAAGAGCGACAGCAGCCGTAGCGGACTTTACGGAAATTCGTGATGTGGCAGAAGTTGTGGTGCGTGAAGATCGCACCCGAAAGGCCACGATCCTGTTCGACCCGGACCATGGCCTTTCGGAGCGGATCATTGCCGAACAGTTCGTGGCATAAGCTTATACGACGGGAGTGAGGAGTGTTCCGTCGGTGAAATAGGCAATCAGGTTATTCACAACCAGATTGCCCATGGCTGTTCTGGTTTCGATTGTTGCTGATGCCTGATGAGCTTGCAGAACGGTATTCGTGAGCGCGAAAAAAGCTGGGTTTATGTCAGGTTCGTTCTGAAAAACGTCCAGTCCTGCTCCAGCGATGCGCTTCTCCTTCAAGGCATTCAGAAGGGCGCTTTCGTCTACGACTGTACCCCGGGCGATATTGATCAGGAAACCGTCTTTTCCCAGCGCCGTCAGGATATCGTTATCGATCATGTTTGCGGAGCGTGCTCCTCCGGACACTGCGAGTATCAGGACATCGCACCATTCTGCCAAGCTTTTCAGGTCAGGCTCGAAGCGGTAGGGCGTGTCAGGCTTTGCATGAGAGTTGAAGTAGGCAATCTCCATATTAAAAGCTGAGATACGCTTGGCAATGGCCTGCCCTATGTGACCGAACCCTGCAATCCCGACCCGTTTTTTTGTCAGACTGCGGCTTAGGGGGAGGGGGGAATGAGGCCAGCTTCCCGCCCGGACGAAGCGGTCATTATTCACGACATCCCGCATAACGGTCATCATCAGAACGACGGCCATATCGGCCACATCTTCTGTCAGGGTATTCTGGGTTGTCGCAACGCGGATATTCCGGCGTTTTGCTTCCTGCAGGTCAATGCGATCGGTGCCTACGCCATTGACCGAAATGACTTCTAGATTGGGCAGCGCGTTCATGATTTCGGCTGGAACTCCGGAGGCGCCTCCAGTCGTGATGCCGCGGATGCTCGGAGCGAAGCTCTGCAGATCTTCGGGTGTGGTGTAGGGATGGAGTTCAAAAGATTGCTCCAGCCGCTCTCTCATAAATGGAAGAATGGGATCGATCGTCAGAATACCGGGCCTCGATGACATGAAGTTCTCCATTACTGATTTATGGGGGCGTCACTCTTTGGTGCGTCGTCCGAGAGTTGCGTTTGCGAGCGCGGCACAGGCAGCCTCAACGTCTTCCCATGTTCTGACGAAGCCTTCGTCAGGTCCATAATAGGGATCAATAACGTCCTGTCCCATGCGGGTCGGAATATGATCTAGCATGAGCGAAAGGTGCGATTTTGAAGCGCGGGGCTGCATTTTCTTAAGGACTGTCAGATGGGAGCGATCCAGAGCGATGATATGATCAAAGCGGCTGAAATCATCTACCGTGACAAGACGTGAGCGGAGTGTTGAAGCGTCCAGACCTTGTCGGGACGCGATGACGCATGCGCGTGGGTCCGGTGCTTCGCCCAGATTCCACCGTCCGGTGGCGGCAGAATCAATATCCAGTTCCAGCCCTCGTTCGCGCGCTTCCCGGCGCATGGCCAGTTCGGCCAGAGGAGATCGACAGATATTGCCTGTGCAGACAAAAAGGAAACTACTCATGCGCCTGTTAGCCAAATGAAAAATGCCATGGTGAAGATGGAGGATAACGTTCCGAAGAACAGAACGGATGCAATTTCACGTTCCAGAACATGATATCGCATGGCAAGGATAACATTGATGGATGCGCTGGGAATGGCCATCGTCAGGACACTCTCCTGAAGCGCAGGTAAGGGCAGATGCCATGCGCGGGCCAAGGCATAGATGATACCGGGAATGACAACGTTCCGGACACTGACAATGACACCGACAAGAGGACTGAACTTCACCTGGCGGGTAAAAAGAACCACACCTGAGGCAAAGAGCGCCGCACCGCCTGTCGCCCGTCCAAGAAGCTGGAGAGAGCCTTTGAGGAACTGCGGCAGGAACGCACCTGCGCTGACCAGAACAAGCGCCATCATGGGCACCCAGACCACAGGTTCGCGGCAGGAATGGATTAGATGTCCAAACAGTTCGCGGACGTCACTACGCGACTGGTTGTTATTCCCGACGCGGTGATTTGTGCCACGATCATGCCCCATCAGGATCAATGTGATCGGGAGCTGCACCAGATTCATCGCCAAAGATGCGATTGAAATTGGCACAGAACTCGCGGGACCAAAAATCTGACCCAGAACAGGAATACCAATGAAAGGAACGGACGGACCGGTGATGGTCATTGCGATCAGTGCTGCTTCTCCAAGGCGGCGTTTGAGCAGGCCGCGCAGGATGGCAAAGATCAACCCATAGCCACCAATCATGGCCAGCAGGATGAGCGCCGCGACTGGCCCTGCAGCCAGAACCTGACCGCGCGGCGTACTGAGGATGGAAACCAACAACTCCAGAGGGAGCGCATACAGCATGACCAGACGTGTCAGAACACCTGCCTGCTGGGCGTCAAAATCTTTTCGGTATGCCGCGAAATAGCCAAAGCCCAATGTCACGAGAATCGGGAGAATGGACTGAACGATCGTCAGCAGCAGGGCAGGCGAATTCGTCATAAATGACCCATAAAAACAGAAATCCGGTCGGGAAAAGATCACCTTTCGTAACGGTCACCCTCACATTCGTCTATCCCCGCTGCAGATGACAGTTGACCAAAGCCACGGAGAATGGCTTTGTGGAGTGATCTTGTCCTCTTTCTATCGGTGCCAGCTTACGTGATGCAATCCATACTCGATACGTTGTGGGGTCTGATCCTGGGCCTGCTGGGCGTTGTGGTGGCCGGCGTGGCGATCATCGAGGTCATGGCCCGTTCCGTGCTGAGCAGCCTAGGAATACAGGGACAGATCCAGACTGTTCTGCTGTTTCTGCTGCTGGGTGGGCTGATTCTCGGGGCGTTCAGAGTTTTCGGAAAACTGTTTGCCGTTCTGCTGGTCGCTGCGTTTTCCGTCTATTTCGTACATGTCGTCTTCGGCGTTCTGAGCGATGCGCTCATCCCGGTTCAGACATCGAGCGCGACGACCGATATCTGAACGCCGCCAATTGCGGACCAGTCAGTCCGCTGGCGTCTGGATGATGCGGATCAGCGTCTCCACGATTTCGGGATCGGCGAGGGTGGACAGATCGCCAAATCCTTCAGTCTCGCCACAGGCAATCTTGCGGAGCAGACGGCGAACGCTCTTTCCGGAACGGGTTTTGGGCAGATCCGGCACAACATGGATGTGCTCGGGCGCCGCATAGCGACCCACTTTTGACGTAATCGCTTTTGCAGCCCGGACATGAAGATCGTCGGGAGCGTTGTCGCGCGGGACGACGTAAACGACAATTCCCTGTCCTTTGAGATCATGCGGGATCCCGATTGCTGCACTCTCCGCGATGGTCAGTTCAGTCGCCAGTGCATCCTCGATTTCAGCAGAGCCGATCCGGTGTCCCGAGACATTGATGACGTCATCCACCCGCCCGGTAATCCAGTAGTATCCATCTTCATCACGACGCGCGCCGTCACCCGTGAAATAATATCCGGCATAGGGCTGAAGATAGGTGCGCTCGAAAAGAGCATCATCGTTCCAGATGGAGAGCGCGCGGCCGGGCCACGATCCCTTGAGGCAAAGTACGCCTTCTGTGGCTCCTTCGCGAGGCACGCCCTGTTCGTTCAGAAGAACCGGATGTACGCCGGGGAGGGGGAGCGTTGCTGAGGCAGGCTTTTCACGAACGGCCCCCGGAACGGGAGAAATCATGATGCCGCCGCTTTCCGTCTGCCACCAGGTGTCAACGAAAGCGCAGCGCCCGCCCCCGACATGATCGTTGAACCAGGACCAGGCTTCCTGACTGATAGGTTCTCCCACAGTCCCCAGAACACGCAAAGACGACAGGTCATAACGCTGCACGACCTCATCGCCTTCCCGCATGAGCGCACGGATGGCGGTTGGAGACGTGTAGAAGGTCGTCACCTTGTGATCCTGAATCACATTCCACCAGCGGCCCGGTCCGGGATACGACGGCATTCCCTCGAACAGGAGAACCGTCCCGCCGTTCAGGAGAGGGCCATAAACTCCGTAAGTGTGGCCCGTGATCCAGCCGATATCAGCCGTGCACCAGAAGATGTCTCCGTCCTGATGATCAAACACCAGTTCATGGGTGTAGGACGCCCAGACCAGATATCCACCCGTTCCGTGCACGATACCTTTGGGCTTGCCGGTACTGCCCGACGTATAAAGCAGGAAAAGCGGAGCCGAGGAGGGCATGTTCTGAGGCGCACAATCTAAGGCGGCCTTGTCCAGAAGGGGGGCAAGCCATCTGTCGCGCTCAGGCTTCATACCCACCTCGTTGTCCGTCACGCCCACCACCAAAACAGTGTTGACGACAAGGGTGTCCGGCCGGAGGTCGAGCGCCGCGTCCAGTGTGGCCTTGAACGGAATTCTTTTAGGGCCCCGCCGCCCGACATTGGCCGTGATCACCAGAACCGCCCCGCTGTCAGCCAGTCTGTCCGCGATCGCCTCTGGGGAGAAGCCGCCGAAAAGCACCACATGGATCGCGCCGATCCGCGCGCAGGCGAGCATGGCGATCAGGCCTTCGGGAACGGAAGGCAGGTGAATGGCAACCCGATCCCCCGCCTGAATGCCCTGCTGCCGCAGGACGTTCGCCATCCGGCAGATATATTCATGAAGGGTTTTATACGTAAAGGTCAGGACGCGCCCGGCGTCCTCAGCCTGCCAGATCAGGGCTTTCTGATCGCCGCGGGTTTCGAGGTGGCGGTCCAGGCAATTGACGCTTGCATTGAGCGTTCCACCGAGAAACCAGCCCTGCTGTTCGCTCTGGGCGTGCGTCGGCACGGTGTTCCAGGACAGTCTTTCGCTTTCGCGCATCCAGTAAAGCTCAGGCCCGGCAGTCGCCCGTTCCACCAGAGCGTTATAATCCGTCGGTGTCAGGCGGAATGAATGAGAGTGAGGAGAGGAGGGCATAAACCTGAAACCTTACGCACAAAAAGCAGACGCCACAGAGCAGACTGCTGTTATATATTTGGCTTGCAGGTTCTGAAACAGAGAGAATTTCTGTCTTCTTGCAGAAAAGCTCCGCAAGGGATTGGTGGTGTCCGCGAGAGGATTCGAACCTCCGGCCCCAGGATTCTTACCACTTCGGTTTTCACCGCCATGCCGCGAAGCATGTTCGTGGTCTGGACTGTCTCTTCACCACAACTGCGAAAAACACAGTCAAGGTGTTGCCCGTACAGTCTCTACACCTTCGTTCCAGCGCACCGGAACGCTTGGCTCGGGATTGGCACGATCAAGACGATCAGAGCGTTCCCCGAATTTGAGCAAATCCACCACGCGGTTTCCCCTCATGGCGCCCAATTCAAACCTTAGGAATCCTGTGCTCTATCCTGCTGAGCTACGCGGACAAACCATCTCGCTGATATCGCGGTTATGCTGTCTCTGCAACCATGCCTGTATCATATTCTAAGGAGAGAGAAATCACGGATGCTCTGCATCAGGAGAAGCCGGAGAATCCGAACTGCCACATCCGCGATGCGCAGGTAAGGAGAAAATGGCAGGGTTTGTTTAGGCTATTTAAACCTTTTGCGGGTATTCTTGGAGGCGGTGCTTCTGCTACGGCACTTGCAGTGCACTTCTTTCCTGCCAAGGGGGAGGAGGGCTGTTTTTCTGGTAGCACCAAATCCTGAGTAGGATAGAGCGTATTCGCCTCTGGCATCCTACATATATATCTCTTGAGTGAGGGGTTTTGCGGGTTTGACAGAGTTGAGAATGGCCATGATCTGCGTTGCTTGCGACGATATATTGAAGCGGTTTGATGGTTCTGTGCTTTCGGCAATGGGGCGCTGACCGTGGGGATAATGAAGATGATGGACAGTTCAGCCCGTCATGTCCGCGAAGCTGACCCAACCCTCCTGCGTCTGAAACTGATCGGGCAGATGGAGGCGAAAACTCTTACGGGAGGGAGTGTTCTTCCTGTGGGGGGCAAGACGCGGGCGCTCTTGGCCATTCTTGCTCTTGCTGACCGAAAACCTGTCCTGCGATCCCGGCTGGCGGAACTTCTGTGGAGCCAGCGCCCTGAAGACATGGCCCGTGCTTCCCTCAGGCAGGAAATACATCGTCTTCTCGACGCGTTAAGTCCGCTGGGTGTGGAGGTCATCGACGTTCAGAGGCATTCTCTTGCCCTGAAGCCTGCGTTGACGTCTGTGGACGCTGAAAGGCTTCTAACAGCCAGTCTTCGCATGATCGACAGTGTAGCCCTGCCAAGCGAACCTCTGCTCGGCGAACTGGTAGGCGTGGATCCCGCGCTTGATGAGTGGATCGGCCAGCAAAGGGAGCGCCTTACGACTCATCTTCGGCAGCTTTATGAAAGTGCTGTCCGAGAATTGACGGATCTGGATCAGGTTGAAGAAATAGCCGAACGCCTTCTGAGGTTCGATAGCCTCAACGAAGTCGCCTGGCGCGCCAGAGTACAAACGGCTCTTCATCGTGGGGATCAGGCACGGGCAGCAGTACTCGCCGAGCAGATGATCTGTATTTTTGGAAATGTCGAGGGGCATAGTTTCGCCCCAGCAACCCAGACACTGCTCAATGGTATCGGGGCTGAAAACTCCAGCAGTGAACACCTGAAGATATCGTCCCAGCCGACGCTGCTCCCGTCCGGTTCGGATGCGCTTTTTTCTGTTGCCATGCAGCGGTCAGACCCGATGCTGACATTGCCGCCGCATTATGCTTCCTCCCATTTCCCCGAAGCAGAATTACGAAAGATCTCTCTGGTTTTTCTGGCTCCCTCCTGTGCCGATGAAAATCTTGTGCAGCATGGACAGACCTTTCGGGACCAACTGGAACTCATGTTTGTGAGCATGGGAACCTTCGATATTATTTCTCCTCCCGATACTCCTCCTTCTGATTCCATCAATGCCGCGATGGCGTACCAGGCGCTCGGTGCAGACTATATCATCTCAGGCAATCTGCGGGCTGGGGCAGATGGTGCTGACAGCCGCCTCATTCTTCGTGTGCTAGATGTGCGACGGGGTGGTGTCATCATCTGGGGAACGCATTATGACTTTCCGTCATCTGCGCCCGAGCAGGCCCAAAACAGCATCATGGCCCCCGCGCAGGCCATGCAGTGGAGTATTTTCGTTGCGGAAGCTCGGCGTATTGCGGGGCGTCCGGACAACGAACTGTCTCCATTAGGAATGGCCCTAAGAGCTTTCACATTGCTTTTAAGGCACGATTTTTCGCTCTTCGACAGGATCGATTCTCTCCTGGAGCGTGCTGTAGATTGTGAAAAGGATGATGGGACGATCGCTCTTATTGACGCGATGTATTGCTATATCCGTTTTCAGAATGAATGGGGCCTGGAAGCTGATTCCATCTTTGCTCGTGGGCTGCGAAGTGTGCGTGCAGCTATTTTGCTGATGCCTGATTTACATGCGGTCGAAGTCCTGTTGGCCGCATATCTCATATATGATCCTGCCAAGCACGGTATGGCTGTATCGATTGTTCAGGATGCAATCGGGAGCATTGTTCGCAATGACAGCAATCACCAGGATTCTCCGGATGCTCTGATGGCTGGCGTCGTTATGAGTCTTTTGCGGGGAGAAACGAAATCAGCCACCCGTAGCGTGAAGATTCTTTTGGAAAACGGATGCCGTTCTCAGTTCCTTGAACTTTTGCGGCCTGTTTTCATGATGATCCTGTTATTAGGCGAAGAGTATCAGGACGTCATCTCAATGGGACGACTGATGTCTGGTCTGTATCCATCCTATCCGAGCGCTCTGGTGTACTACCTTGTTGCGTTGCTTCAGGTAGGGGGGGCAGCGGAAGAGGTCCATCAGGTCTGTCGTCATCTTCTGCGTCTGGTGCCTGACCTGACGATTTCCAGAGTTGTCAGCCGCTTTGCGTTTGCAAAACCTGCACAGCAGGCGAGACTGGCTGAGGTGCTGAGGCAGACAGGTATGGCCGCAGAATAGCAACATCTTCCTTCAGGCGCTTGGCCTTGCGACGTCGGCGCGATATGAACACTCAAGAAGTTGCCGGCTACAGGCCTCGCCAGTCTGTATCCTTGCTTGTGACCGGCCCTGGCGCGGCCCGCAGGACCACCCATGATGTCTCGCATCCAGTTGACCGTTCTTCGACCCTTCCACCGACCAGCGGCCCGCTTTGCCCTTGGATGTCTGGCTCTTACCGCGCTTTCCGCATGCGGTGGTGGACGTGATCCCAGCACCCTGACTGCTCCACGCAACCATCTTCTGGGCGTGGACCGTGGCGCTGAAGGCGGTGCTGACGAGCTTCGTGGCGGGGTCAATGCCTATCTGTGGCGCGGCGCGATCGATACGCTGTCGTTCATGCCGCTGGCGTCTGCTGATGCCGTGGGTGGCGTCATTCTGACGGACTGGTACCAGCCTTCCGCCACTCAGAATGAGCGTTTTAAAATTGCGGCCTATGTTCTGGACCGCCGCCTGCGTTCGGATGCTCTGCGGGTTTCCGTCTTCCGGCAGGTTCTTCAGGATGGGCAGTGGGAAGATACCCCTGTTTCTGCAACGACTACCTCCGATATCACCACCCGTATCCTGACGCGCGCGCGTCAGCTGCGCGCTGAAAATGGCGAGCGGGACAACTGAGCCAGATATGAACGATACCCCAGCCCCCGCATTCGATTTCCAGAACCGCGAACCCTTCTGGCAGAACGAATGGAAGCGCCGGAACACTTTTGCCGTTCCTGATGTTCCTCCGGCCGACCGCCCGAAATATTATGTGCTGGAGATGTTTCCGTATCCGTCCGGACAGCTTCATGTCGGACATGTGCGGAACTACACGCTCGGGGACGTGGTGGCGCGTTACAAGCGGGCCCGCGGATTTGCGGTCATGCATCCGATGGGCTGGGATGCCTTTGGTCTTCCGGCGGAAAATGCGGCCCGTGAGCGGAATGTTCATCCCGGCAAATGGACGATGGACAACATCGCAGCCATGCGTGGTACGCTTCAGCGCCTTGGTTTCTCGCTGGACTGGGATCGTGAGATCGCAACCTGCCTCCCCGAATATTACGGCAAACAGCAGAAACTGTTCGTCGATATGCTGGCGGCTGGGTTGGTTGAGCGCCGGGACTCTCTGGTCAACTGGGATCCGGTCGATGAGACGGTTCTTGCGAACGAGCAGGTCGTCGACGGACGCGGCTGGCGCTCGGGGGCTCTGATCGAGAAAAAGAAGCTTTCCCAGTGGTTCCTGAAGATTACGAAATTTGCCCAGCCGCTGCTGGATGATCTCAAGACGCTGGATCGCTGGCCCGAGCGCGTCCGCACGATGCAGGAGCGCTGGATCGGACGTTCCGAAGGCGCACGGGTGCGTTTTGCCCTCCATCAGCCTCCTGCAGGCTATGATACAGATCTGGACAGTATCGAAGTCTTCACGACGCGCCCTGATACGCTGTTCGGTCTCAGCTTCGTTGGGATTTCGGCGGAACATCCTCTGGCGCGCAAGGTCGCCGAGAGCAACCCACAGGCTGCTGCCTTTATTGAGGAATGCCGTCGTCTCGGAACGTCGGAAGAAGTCATCGAAGCTGCGGAAAAACGCGGTTTTGATACCGGACTGCGCGTTGCCAATCCGCTCGATCCTGAAAAGACCGCTCCTGTCTGGATCGCCAATTTCGTGCTGATGGATTACGGTACCGGCGCTGTTTTCGGGTGTCCCTGTGGCGATCAGCGCGACCTTGATTTTGCCCGTAAATACGATCTGCCGGTTCCGCAGGTCTTGCTGCCTGCGGGACAGGATGCTGAAACTTTCGTTCTGGGCAAAAAGGCCGTTTCGGGCGATGCAACCCTGTTCAATTCAGGCTTTCTGGATGGACTGGATCCCGCGACTGCCCGCACGAAGGTGATCGAGCGGCTCGAAGGTCTGGGGGCAGGAAAAGGCGTCGTGAACTGGCGCCTGCGCGACTGGGGCATCTCTCGTCAGCGCTACTGGGGCTGCCCGATACCCATCATTCACTGCGAGACCTGTGGTCCGGTTCCTGTTCCCGACGATCAGCTTCCCGTTATCCTTCCGGAAGACGTGACCTTTGACCGTCCAGGGAATCCGCTCGACCATCACCCGACCTGGAAGCATGTAAACTGCCCGCATTGCGGCACGCCCGCTGTCCGGGAAACTGACACCTTCGACACCTTCGTTGACAGTTCCTGGTATTTCGCCCGCTTCACCAGTCCCCATGCTGAGACCCCGACGGTCCCGGCTGCAGCGAATGGCTGGCTTCCCGTTGATCAGTATATCGGCGGTATCGAGCACGCGATTCTGCATCTGCTTTATGCACGGTTCTTCACCCGGGCGATGCACGAGACCGGTCATCTGGATGTGGACGAACCGTTTGCCGGTCTTTTCACGCAGGGCATGGTGACGCATGAAAGCTACCGTGACGAGAGCGGCTGGCTTTATCCCGAAGACGTCGAGCGTCGTGGTGATACGGTTGTGCGTCGGGACACGGGCGCGCCGGTGCAGATCGGCCGTTCCGAGAAAATGTCCAAATCCAAGCGTAATACGGTCTCGCCAGTCGACATCATTGAGCATTATGGTGCCGACACGGCCCGCTGGTTCGTTCTGTCCGATAGTCCGCCCGAAAGGGATATGGAGTGGACGGCCTCCGGCGTGGCAGCTTCTGCCCGCTTCGGCCAGAGGCTGCATCGGTTGGTTGCATCTGTTGCGAGCCGTGATGCTGCCGGGAGCATCCACGGTCCCGTCGGGGAAGACCTGCGTCGTGTGACCCATCGGGCCATCGTCGCTGTGGGTGAGGCGCTCGAAGCCTTTACGCCGAATGTTGCCGTGGCGCGTCTGCATGAACTGACCTCGGCACTGACCGAGGCCGAGCGTCTTGAAGGAGACGGCATCGCGGCGGCCCGCCGTGAAGCAGCGCAGGTCCTGTGTCTGCTGACAGCACCGATGATGCCGCATCTTGCGGAAGACATGATGGCGATTCTGGAGCCGGGAAGTGCACTGGTCGTGGATCGTCCATGGCCGGAAGCCGAAGAACAGTGGCTTGCCGTCCAGAGTGTGACGATTGGCGTGCAGATCCTCGGTAAGCTGCGCGGGACCATTGAGGTTCCGCCGGACGCCCCAAAGGACGATGTGCTTGCCGCCGCTAAAAACGAGCCGAACGTGGCGCGTCTGCTTGAAGGAAAGCGTCTGGTGAAGGAAATTCATGTTCCGAACCGGATCGTCAACTTCGTGGTTGCCGGGTGATGTCTGACCGTCGCGGCACTTTTCTGCTCACGGCTTGTCTTCTGCTGGGGGGGTGTGGTTTCTCACCCCTCTACGGAAAGCTGACGCCGAAAACCGACATGTCGGAAGAGTTGGCCCAGGTTTATGTGGACAACATTCCGGGGCGTTACGGCCAGTTGCTGCGTCTGGCGTTGCAGAAAAATCTGGCGGGCGCCGGGCCGGAAGATCCTCACAAATACATGCTGAAAGTCTATTCCAGCATGAATGAGGAAGCTGTCGATATCCATCAGGATAACACCTCGGGCCGAACGCGCAGTACGGGTTCGGCGCATTGGGTGCTTATAACGGTGGAGCAAAATCCGCGTATGCTGGCACAAGGTGATGCGACGACGCTGGATGGTTTCAATACGAGTTTTGAGCAGTATTTTGCTCAAACCCTGAATGATGAAACCCTTCAGGCGCGTGTTTCCGATACGCTGGCTCAGACCGTGACGCAACAACTCGCGATCTGGTTCCGCAGTCATAACATGCCCGAGAAAGCGGCTCCCGATGAACTGCCGCGCTATCTGAACACAGACCGGATGCCTGACGACAACGGGAATGCAGCGACGGATCGGACGGGCGTTGACGGCTTCCCGGCATCTGCCACCGGCCGTCTGTCCCGTAGCACGACCAGCACATCCGCCCAGTAAGTGGTGAAAATCGACGCACGGAATATCGCGCGAACACTGGATGATGCCGGCTCTTGGCGGGCTATCGTGCTTCATGGAGAGGACACCGGCCTCATTCGGGAACGCGCCGCGCAGGCGGTCAGGCGGGTTGCCGGAACGACGGATGATCCGTTTCAGGTAGCGCAGCTTGACCGGGAAACGCAGGACCGTCTTGAAGAAGAAGCCACTGCGCTCTCCCTGATCGGGGGGCGGCGTGTCGTCTGGGTACGGGACGGACAGGACAGCCTTGCTCCTCTGTTCAAGCGGGTGCTGGAGGCAGACACGGACGCTCTGGTCGTGCTCGAAGCTCCCGGGATTACAGCACGCTCAAAGCTGCGTGCTCTGGCGGAGGCCCACAAACAGGTTGCCTCCATCGCCTGCTACCCCGAAGAGGGGCGCGCTCTTTCCCAGACCGTGACGGAAGCACTGGCTCAGGCGGGTGTTACCATCGACCGCGATGCCCTTATCTGGCTTCTGGGCGTGCTGGGGTCTGACCGCAGCGGGGTGCGGGGGGAAGTTGAAAAACTTCTGCTGTATGCTGGTCCGAATGGTCGTCTTGATCTATCGTCCGTTCAGGATTGCGTTGGCGATGCCGGTGGTAATTCTCTGGAAGATGCAGCGTTTTCAGCTCTGTGCGGAAATCGCATGATGGCCGATCAGGCGCTCGAACGGGCCCTGGCTGATGGGGCAAACCCCGTCGCGGTGGCGCGTACGGTTCTGGGTGTTCTGGTGCGGCTTCAGAAAGTTGCTCAGGCTGTGCAGGACGGGCAGGGACGTGCCGAAGCCATGAAGTCCCTGAAGCCGCCTGTGTTCTTCAAACGCACCGCGGCTTTCGGTCAGGCACTGGATCGCTGGTCTCTCCCGGCGCTGGCACTGGCAGCACGGGAAACGCAGGCTTTCGAACTGGCCTGCAAGCAGAGCGCTTCGCCCGATATGGCGCTATGCAGACGCCATATCGCGTCGCTCTGTACGGTTCGAAAAGCCTGATTTAACAAGCTCGTTTGGGACATGCGCTCCTCTTCGCATGCCCCGATACGGCTTAGAAACGCGCCGAAACGTCCAGATAATAATACCCGCCATTCATGCCGAGCTGCGATGTGCTCATGTAGTACTTGGGTACGCCGAGATAGCGGTTTCCTTCAGGCACCACAGACGGGAACTTGGCGAAGATATTGTTACCCCCAATCGTGGCGCTCCATTTGGGACTGATATTGTAGGTCACGGAAGCATTCGTCGTCCATTTCGGCACATTCTGGAATTCCAGATAGTGGCTCGTGGAGTAGGCGTAGGGCCCCGTGTAATAGGTGAGCTGGGATGTCGTCTCGCCATAACGGATCTCATGGACGGAGACCGCCCATTTGTTGCGCGCGGAATGCCAGGTCCCGCCGAAGATGATCTTGCTGCGCGGATATGCGGTGGTGATGTAGGCGATATACTGCGCCGTCAGAAGCGGCGTGCCATTCGAGCTGCTGGCCTGATGGCGCAGGCGCGTGCGGTTGAGGTTGATCGCAACATCCCAATCCGCATGGCCATAACGTCCGAAATCGGTCGGATAGGTTGCTGTCAGGTCAAGTCCCTGCGTCCGGGTGTTGGCGACATTGGCAAACCAGTGCGTCGCGAGCTGACTGCCGGTCCAAGTAGAAGCTTCCGGCGGGAGTTTGAAATTATCGGCGAGGAGAGCCTTGCGGGCCTGGTCGCCATAGATCGAACCGCCCGGCATGATCCGGTCTCGCAGATCGATCTGGTACACATCTACCGTGACATGCAGCTTTTTGATCGGTTCGACGATGATGCCGCCTTCAGCACTCGTGGAGGACTCCGATTTCAATGCTGATGCGCCGTTGGACAGCGCACCGGGGGAGTTTGCTGCAATGATGCCACTGGCAGCGGTCGGCGAGACGGACAGCGCAGAATAATGCTCCTGCGCCAGCGTCGGGGCATGGAAACCGTTGCTGAACGTACCGCGGATCGCAAAGCGCGGGCTGAAATCGTAACGGGTAGAGATCTTGCCGGTCTTGGTGTTGCCGACATCCGTATAATGTTCGACGCGTCCGGCAAGATCGACCTGCCAGTGCTTCATAAGGTTGGTGGAGATGTCGAGATAGCCTGCCGCAACGTCACGAGACCATTTTCCGGCATTGGCCGGGTTGGTGCCGGGAAAGCCGTCCGAGCTGGAATAGTTATAGCTGGCCGGAGAGCCAGTTCCGATTGCATAGGCTTCATAGCGATAGGACGCACCGCCTGCGACGTTGATGGCATATGGCCAGAACGACGTACGGAACTTGCGGCTGAGGTCGACGCTGTTTGTCCATTGCGTGTTGTTATAGGACTGCGCGGCAAATGATGTCGGCGTCTCGCCCGTGGCTGTGTACAGTCCCACATTCGTGGTGCTGTCGGCGTTTACAGCATCATAATCCCGACCGAAAACCGACGACACGTCCCAGTGCCAGCCCGCCAGCGTGCCTTTCAGGCCAGCCGTCAGTTCGTAATCGTCTTCTTCCAGAGCCTCGATGGGGGAATAGCCATACGGATAGATCGCCGCGTAGCCGGGATATTTGGCGAGCGAAGAGGGCAGGCGGTAGTTCTGATAGGATTCCGCATGACGATGCGCATAGGTCGCACCGGCATAGGCCTGGATATCATCGGTGATGTCATAGCCCGCATTGATGGCGATGCTTTCACGCGTCTGTTCGGGCTGTCCCAGAAGCTGGTTGACGTCGGTGTGGGTGCGGTTGTCGTTCCCCGAGCGGAAAGTGTGGTCCTGATGGACGAAATCGCCGCCGAGATGAACAAAACCGCGATTGTTCAGGTTCAGGCCGCCATCAATGAACACGCCCTGCTGGAAACCATCGCCTTCGCTGGTGATCCCGGTGTTCGAACGCATGGTCAGACCATGGTTCTGCTTCTTGAGAATGATGTTGACCACACCCGCAATGGCGTCGGAGCCATACTGAGCGGACGCACCGTCGCGCAGGACCTCGATATGGTCGATCATGGCCATGGGGATCATGTCGATATCGACAGGCGTGGAGCCCTGCGCCGGTCCGCCATCGGCGTAGATATTGGCTGTGGTGTGGCGCCGCTTGCCATCCACGAGCACAAGCGTCTCATTGGGGTTGAGGCCACGCAGCGAAATACTATCGGTCAGTGCACCCGCATCGAAGCCACCTGTCGGAACGGTCAGGGAAGGCAGCAGCAGCGCCAGGGAGTCACGCAGCGTGGGCTGACCCGTTCCTGTTAACTGGCGGTTCGTTACAATATCGACCGGAGCGATCGAATCCCGCGCCTTTTTGCCAAACTCGCGCGTTCCCGTCACGACGACCGCTTCTGTTCCTCCCGAAACCTCGGTTTCATGCCGTGGCGTCTGGGCGGCTTTCGCCTTTCTGGCCGCAGGCGTTGTCCGCGCCTGTTTATGCGCGCCTGAAACGGAGTGAGCCGGAACTGGCTGCGGTGTTGCAGCACGGCTCTCGGCGGTCACAAGGAGGAATGTGGAGCCGAGAAGAGACGTGCCCAGAAGGGTCAGATGACGAAGGGAAAGCTGGGTCAGCACTTTTACCACGCAATAAGTTAGTATTTTATATGAGCCACAAAATTGGTTCGTATTTGCGGAAGGTCAACATAATTTTCCGGTTCCAGAAAAATTCCGATCACATTTTGCAGGGCCTGTGGCGTTCCTTACACGGATCGGGCGTTATGGAAACGGTTTGTTTTGAAAATGAATTTCGGAGAGTGTGCATGAAACGACGTCATTTCCTGCGGGCCGCTTCGGCCGCCCCAGCGTCTCTGGCGGTCACGGCAGCCCTGCCAACCTCTCAGGCACAGGCCGCCGGAAACGAGGATAACGGAACTGGCCCTTACGGCACCCTTGATGTGGTTGCCGAATTTGACGGTCCCGGTCCCTCCGGGATCGTCGTGCTTCCGAATGACCGGATTTTTGTCGGTTTTCCGCGCCATGCAGTGGATCATAAGGGCGCAACGCTTGGCGAACTGGTGGACGGAAAGGTCGTGCCATACCCCAACGCCGAGATGAGCCTTCCGGGCAATGCTCCGGCAGAGTGCCTTGTCTCCGTTCACGGCATGACCACGGATCGTGAGGGCCGCCTCTGGGTGATTGATGACGGCAAGCGCGCCGGGCATCCTCTTCAGCCCGGAGCCGCAAAGATCGTCTGTATCGACCCGACGACAAATCGTGTCGCTCACAAAATCATTCTCAAAGCGCCCGCCCTGTTGCCGGACAGTCACATGAACGACCTCCGGGTGTCACTGTCGCACGGTGCACAGGGGACGGTTTTTGTGACGGATTCGTCTTTCGGAACCAGCCCTGCTCTCGTGGTTGTCGATGTCGCCACTCAGCAGGCACGGCGGCTCCTGACCAAACATCCCGCCATTCTGCCGGAAGTCGGTTTCATGGCCATCGTGGAGGGAGAGCCACGTCGCTACATTCCCGGACATCCCCAACTGGTCTCTGGTGGCGTGGATGGGATTGCCCTGACGAAAGACGAAAAAACTCTCTATTTCGCGCCGTTAACCAGCCGTCGGCTCTACAGCCTGCCTGTGGACCTTCTGGCAGATCCGACGTCGGACGACACGGTTCTGGCGCCTGCCATCCGCGACGAAGGCGAAAAAGGGGTGGCGGACGGACTGGCGCTGGATGACCATGACCGGCTTTACACGACGAATTATGAGCATGACTGCATCCTGAGGCGCGATCAGGATGGCTCTTTCAAAATGATGCTCCGTGATCCACGTGCTTTGTCACCGGACGGAATTTTCGCAACAGCGGATCATGTTTATTGCACGTTCGGGCAGTGGAACCGTCTGGCGTCGTTCAATGACGGCAAGGATCGGCGTGTCACACCCTATCTGCTGATCCGTTTTCCGATCGAACAGAAGCAGCCTTATGATGCGGTACCAGACGGTCAGAAAATTTGAACCCAAACGCAAAACGCCCCGGTGGACAGTTCCACCGGGGCGTCTGAAAGCCTGTAAGCCGAAACTGAATGTCAGGCCGTCGTGGACGGTGCCTGACCTTCGGGTGTGTGCTGGTCGACAGCAGCCGGGAGAAGCTGTGCCAGCGCAGGCAGGATCGTTCCGGCAGGCAGGCCCGTCTTGGCGACGATCGTCTGGATCTGCTGGTCCGTCAGAAGGCTGCGCAGTTCGTCAGTGGTGATGGGCAGGTTCTCGCCATTGCCGATCCAGGAATGGATCTTGTCGGTCAGACCGGCGCTCTGGGCCTGGCTGATGAGCATGTTGAGGCCATCGCCTTTGAGGAATTCGCCGATGCTGCCGCCGAACTTGTCGCCAAGCTGGCCGCCGATCGCGCCTACAGCCTGGTTCATGAGGTTTCCGAGAAAGCCGCTCATCCGTGTTGTTCCGTTCTTTCAGACGCGGCGTTTCGGGCCGCAATTGGTGTTACGAAGTCCGTTTGCCGCTGAGTTCCTGCGGAACTTCGACGTCGATTTCGAGCATGGAGCAGCCGCTGCCACGATCAACCTTGATCTGGACCTTGTCCTGATCAACGGCGACATGGCGCGCGATGACTTCCATGATTTCCTTGTGAAGCTGGCGGATCAGATCGGACTCACCGCTCTCACCGCCTGCGCTGCGTTCATGGGCGAGCAGGATCTGGAGCCGATCCTTGGCGACGCTGCTGGACTGCTGGCGGCGCGCGAAGATGTTTGCGAGAAAACTCATGAACTCATGCGTCCCTCTTGAAAAGCCAGTCAAGGAAACCGCGCTTTTCGACGGGTACCGAGACTTCGAGCTTCTCGCCGCTCAAGCGACGGGCTGCTTCGAAATAAGCGCGGGCAGGAAGGCTTGTGGGCGCTGCCAGAGTGACAGGCGCGCCGACATTGGAGGACTTCAGCACGTCCTCGCTCTCCGGGACGATGCCGAGCAGCGGAATGGAGAGGATTTCGAGGACGTCCTCGACGCTCAGCATTTCTTTTCGTGCCGCACGAGCCGGGTCATAGCGGGTCAGAAGCAGATGCTTGTCGACCTTCTCGCCCTGTTCGGCCTTCTTGGTCTTGCTGTCGAGCAGGCCAATGATCCGGTCGGAGTCACGCACCGAGCTGACTTCGGGATTGGTCACGATCACGGCCATATCGGCATGATACATGGCAAGCTGCGCGCCACGTTCGATGCCGGCCGGGCTGTCGCAGATCACCCAGTCGAACTTCTCGCGAAGCTCATCCATCACGCGGGCGACGCCCTCGGAGGTCAGGGCGTCCTTGTCCCGGGTCTGGGAGGCCGGAAGGATCGACAGGGTTTCGCAGCGCTTGTCGCGGATCAGAGCTTGCGACAGGCGGGCATCGCCCTGCACGACGTTGATGAGATCGAAAACCACCCGGCGTTCGGCCCCCATGACCAGGTCGAGGTTCCGAAGCCCGACATCGAAATCAACCACCACCACATTCTGTCCGCTCTGAGCGAGAGCGGCGCCGAGCGCGGCGGTCGATGTCGTCTTGCCGACGCCACCCTTGCCGGAAGTGACAACCAGAACCTTGGACATGAATACTCCAGAAAAACGTCTCTTCGCTCTGCGCCTGCCCAAAACAGGCCAGCGCGGGCCGATATCTCATTCTATGAATGTTTTATGCGTCGCGGCAACCTGCGAATAGGGGTGCTTTCATGGCAGCCCGCATCACGTTATTGCCCGGATCACACGGGGAGCGGCAGAACACGGACACGGTCTTCATCCAGAGCAGCCTGTGCGGCCTGCCCCAGAAGGGCAGGGTCGATGTCTTCCGTCACGGCATAATAGCCATCGAGCGCCAGAAGTTCGGCCTGCATGCGGCTGGCGAAAATACGGCTCTGGGACTGCCCGCCCACGCCCGCAATCGCTCGCCCACGCAAGGTTCCGTAAACGTGGATTGAACCCGCAGCCACGATTTCAGCACCAGAAGACACCGATCCGAGGATGATCACGTCGCCCTGCATATGCTGAATGCTCTGACCTGAACGCACGGTCTGATCGATAATGAGCGTCCCCCCGCCCGAAACCGGCCCAGCGGCGCTGGTGGACGGGTCTTCCGGAATCTCGACTTCTCCGGCGGGGCGGCCACCGTCCAGCATTTCCGGCCAGTCCCAGTGCGCGACAGCCGGCCAGTGCCGGCTTCCTCCCTCAAGACCGATAATCCGGACACCCCGGCCCCGGATGTCGTCCAGCAGCGTCGCAAGGCCCGGCGTGTTTTGATCAAGAAGACCCAGATCCAGAATGATCGGTTTTCCGGTGAACAATCCGCCAGATCGAGCGACCTGATAGTCCAGACCGTCCAGCCAGAGGGGGAGGGGCGCCTCGGGCGACAGGACAAGCGCAAGGAAGGAACGGCCACGGGCGCGGATGCGCATCGGGGCGGTTGAAGAGGGTACGGAAACGGGATCGGGCATCGTGAAAATCGTCGGACCTGTGTCGGGCAGTCGGTGAGGCTCTTGTGAGCGGGTATCGGCTGACTTAGAAAGTGGCAATGCGTATCCTGCATCACCTTCCACTTTCTCCGCAATGCCGTCTTGTGAGGCTTGCCCTCACCGAGAAGCGACTCCCGTTCGAACCCGTCATCGAGCGGGTGTGGGAGCAGCGTGAGGAATTCCTGCATCTCAATCCCGCAGGCGAAGTGCCTGTGCTGGTTGAGGAAAATGGTCTGGCCGTGCCTGGCGGACGTGTCATCTGCGAATATCTGGAAGACGCCTATCCCGATACGCCGCTTCTGGGGCGGACTTTTGCCGACCGTGTCGAAACCCGGCGGCTCGTAGACTGGTTCGAGACCCGTTTCGCACAGGAAGTCACCCGGAACCTTCTGGGCGAGAAAGTGGACAAGCGCCAGTTCGGGCGTGGCCATCCCGACGGTAATGCGCTTCGGGCCGGGTACGCAAACATGCGCTTTCATCTCGATTATATCGGCTGGCTGGCGGAAACGCGCTCCTGGCTGGCGGGGCCTGCGCTGTCGCTGGCGGATTTCGCGGCTGCGGCGCATCTGTCGGCGCTCGATTTCATCGGCGACGTGAACTGGTCCAAGGCACCTGCCGCGAAGGACTGGTATGCCCGGGTAAAGTCCCGGCCCTGTTTCCGGGGCCTGCTCTCTGACAAGGTCAGTGGCATCACGCCGCCCGCGCATTACGCCAATCTGGATTTCTGAGAGCCGCTATGATGAATCCCGATGTGATTGTGCTCGGAGCCGGTGCAGCGGGGCTGATGGCGGCGGCTGTGGCCGGACAGAACGGTGCGCGGGTTCTGATTCTGGATCACGGACCGGAACCGGGGCGCAAGATCCTGATTTCGGGCGGCGGACGATGCAATTTCACGCATCTTGAAACCGGCCCCAACTGTTTCATCTCCCAGAACCGCCATTTCGCCCGCTCTGCGCTGGCGCGTTATACACCGCAGGATTTCCTCAAACTCGTGAACCGCTATGGCATTGCCTGGCACGAGAAGGCGCGTGGGCAGCTTTTCTGCGATGGTTCGGCCGGGCAGATCGTGGACATGCTGGTTTCTGAATGCCGGACCGCAGGCTGCGAATTTCGGATGCAGACCCGGATTCTGGATGTGCGCCGGGCAGAACACGGATTTATCGTCGTCACGGATGGCGGCGAGATCCGCACGGGTTCAGTGATCCTTGCGACGGGCGGCCTTTCCATTCCCAAGCTCGGGGCGTCCGACCTGTCGTTGCGGCTGGCGCGGAAATTCGGACTGCGCGTGGTGCCGACGGCCCCGGCGCTCGTGCCGCTGGTTCTGGCGGATGCTGATCCCGAGCTTGCAGGCGTTTCGCTGCCGATCGTGGCGCGGGTGGGTAAGAAGGGGCCGCGATTCGAGGACGGGATGGTCTTCACGCATCGCGGCGTATCAGGTCCGGCGATTTTGCAGATTTCGTCCTATCTGGAAAACGGTGATGCGGCGCAGATTGATCTGCTGCCGGGGCAGAATGCGCTTAACGTGCTGCTGAAGGTTAAAAAAGACCGTCCGAAAGCGCTCCCGCCGAGCCTGCTGGAAGCTCTGCCCCAGAGGCTGGCGCGTGCTCTGGCAGTGGGAATGGGCGATACGATGCTGGCGAACCAGCCGGACCGTGCGATCAAGGCACTGGCCGAGCGGATTTCAAGCTGGCAGCTCCGTCCCGCCGGGACGGAAGGCTATGCCAAGGCGGAAGTCATGCGCGGCGGGATCGACACGCGGGATCTGTCGTCCCAGACGCTGGAAGCCCGGGAAGTTTCCGGTCTTTACGCGATCGGAGAAGCAGTGGACGTCACGGGCTGGCTTGGCGGACACAACTTCCAATGGGCCTGGGCGAGCGGTGTTGCAGCTGGGCAGGCGGCAGCTGCCGGGCATCGCTGAGGGCGCATTGCCACAGGATTGCCATGCTGGCGTTCGATCAGGCGGAAACCGATGACGTGGCGATCCGTTTGCGCTTCTCTAAGGACCGGTTTTCACCCTAGCCGATGTAAGGACACATTTATTATGTCTCGTTCCGTTTTCCGTCATGTTCTGCGTACTGCGGCAGGTCTGTCTTTTCTGGGGCTGGGGGCGTGTGTCGGGACGGCGGCGCCGGGGCCGATTGCGCCGGGAACGCCCATCGCCGGCTATGGCTATACCTGTAAGGCCGGGATCTATACCTGCAAAATGCCGACACAGGTTCCGCTTGGCGCGCCGTGTTCGTGTCCGGGTCTGGGAGCGGCGTCGTACGGAAATATCCATCAACCGTAAGCGCCGCATTGGCCGTATTGCGTTGAACGGCTAGGACTGCGCCATGCAGGAGAATATTTCCGGAATGGCGCAGTTTTTCCCTTGGATTGTTGCGGCGGTCGCGCTGGTGGTTGCTTTGCTGGCGATCCTGCGGAGCGGTAATGGCAGCGGACGGTTCGAGCGACTTCTTGAGCGTGAGGCGCAGGGGCGCTCGCAGGACGTCGAATATCATCGGGCCCATCTGTCGGAAGTCGAACGCGTTCTGTCGAGGCGGCTGGATCAGTTCCGGCTGGAAACCAGCGAGCGGCTGAGTCTGCTGGCGCGTAATCTGGGGCAGGATCAGGCAGAAGGTCGTCTTTTGCTGTCGGATGCGCTGCGTGAAATGGCGCAGAGCCAGAACGAACAGATCGAGCGGATCCGGGCGACCGTGAATGAACAGCTTCACGGTGCTGTGGAAAAGCAGATGCAGACCAGTTTCCAGCGCGTGGTGGAGCAGTTCAGCGCCATGCAGAAGGCGCTGGGCGAGGTCACGAGTGTGACGGCGCAGATCGGCGATCTGAAGCGGCTGTTCTCCAATGTGAAAACGCGGGGCGGTTGGGGGGAGGCGCAGTGCCGGTCCATTCTGGACGATATTCTCCCCGAAGGAAGTTACGACACCAATTTCCGCCTTGGAACGGCCGGTGAGAATGTCGAATTCGCGATCAAAATGCCGGTGCGCGGTACGGAAACGCCGCCACGGCTGGCGATTGACAGCAAATTCCCGACCGAAGCCTATGAAAGGCTGTTGAACGCCTCGGATGCCGGGGATGCGCTGGCGGAACGTCAGGCGCGGCGCGAACTGGAAAACGTGATCCGGTTTGAGGCAAAGAAAATCGCGTCGAAATATATCCTTCCGCCCGTGACGGTGGAATTTGCCGTGTTGTATTTGCCGACCGACGGGCTTTATGCCGAAATTGCCCGCATGCCCGGTGTCATTGATGAAATCGGGCGGCTGCATCGCGTGATGGTGATGGGGCCGTCGCTGCTGCCGGCGATGCTCCGGACGGTGCATCTGGGCTATGTCACACTCACACTTGAAGAACGGACAGAGGCGATTGCCGGGCTTCTGGGGGCGACGCGGCAGGAAATGCTGCGGATGGATCAGGTGTTGGAAAAGCTGCATCGTAATGCCGGGACGATGGGCAATACGATCGAAGAAGCCCGTCGGCGGACACGTGTGCTCGGGAGGCGGCTGCGGGCGCTGGACGGAACGACCGACGAGATGGAAGAGGCTCTGGAAGATCCGTCCTCCCCCTGAGATCCTGCCTTTAAGACCGATTTTAATTGGATGACATCGGGGGCTGCCCCATGTGAAGATCATGACCATGACGTCTGCACATGATTCCGGAGCGCCTGAGCGCCTTTCCGAACCTTCTCCCCGGCTTCTGCTGATCGAAGACGATGACAGCATTGCGGCCGAGGTCGTGGAGGAACTCACGACGCGCGGCTATGATGTCACGCGGGCCGCGACGGGTGTCGAGGGTCTGGATCAGGCTTGTACCGGACAGTTCGATCTGATGATCGTGGACCGGATGCTTCCGGAACTGGACGGGCTGACGGTGATTGAGAGTGTGCGGGCGCAGCGCATTACCATTCCGGTCCTGGTGCTTTCGGCGCTTTCCGCTGTGGACGACCGTGTTAGCGGCCTCAAGGCGGGGGGCGATGACTATCTGACCAAGCCCTTCGCCATGGAAGAACTGGCTGCGCGTCTGGAGGCTCTGCTGAGGCGTCCGACGGATAGTCGTGTGACGGTGCTTCGCGTTGGTCCGCTTGAAATGGATCTGATCGAGCGTCGTGTGTTCCGGAACGGGCAGGAAATTGAACTACTTCCGCGGGAATTCCGCCTTCTGGAATACATGATGCGTCGCCCGGACACGGTGCTGACGCGGACGATGCTGCTGGAAGACGTGTGGAATTACCGCTTTGTTCCGCAGACAAATCTGGTGGACGTCCATATCGGAAAGCTGCGTCGCAAGATTGATCTGCCTGGCGAGCCGCCGCTCATTCACAGTATTCGCGGTGCCGGGTTCAGTCTGCGTGTCACGGGCTGAACTGCGTTTTTCCGAACTGTTCCGGGCTGATCTTTTCCGCACTGCGACGTTCCGCCTGACGCTGGCTTTTGTCGTGGCCATCATCGCTGCAATGGCATTGCAGTTCGGGCTCGTCTACGAACAGATGAATGGATATGAGCAGCAGCGCTCGACGGATCTGCTGCAGCGCGAAGCGGACCAACTCATTCAGGAAAGTCCTGCCCAGCTTGAGTACGAGGTGCGGGAGCGCAGCAAGACGGACCTGCGTGTGATCCTCAACGGGGCTGCGCTCTTTGATATGAACCGCAACCGGATTGCGGGCGACATCAAGAAATGGCCTGTCGGGCTGGAAGTTTCTCCCAGAACCCAGCGTCTTTGGGACGCGCCGCCTGGCGATACGCCCTATGAAATGCGCTATCTGGCCGTTGAGGTAGAGGGGGTGCAGGGAAACCGGGACCGTATTCTTGTTCTGGCGCGCTCTCTGCATATGGCCAACGAACTGCGCTACATCACCAAGCGTGCGGCGTTGATGTCCGTGGTGCCAATCGTTGTGTTCGCCCTAATGGCAGGAATTTTCCTGAGCCATCGGGCGCTGGGTCGCGTCAAGGATATGCATGAGGCGATCGACCGCATCATGGACGGAGACCTGCACGAACGTCTGCCGACCGGGCGCGAACGCGACGACATTGAGCGATTGGCCGTGTCGGTCAACCGGATGCTGGACCGTCTGGAGCATCTGCTCGACGAGATCCGGGACGTGGGCAACGACATTGCCCATGATCTGCGCACGCCGCTGGCGCGGGTGAAGGCCCGGTTGGAGCGGGTGTCGTCGATTACGAATGACCCCGGGGCACTTCAGGGTGCGATCGAGCGTGCCACGCTGGATCTGGAGCAATGCTTCTCCGTGATTACGGCTCTTCTTCGGATCGGCGAGATTGAGAATGGCCGCCGCCGGGCCGGGTTTGCGATGCTTGATCTGCGAGAACTGCTGGCCGGGGTGGTGGATCTGTACGAACCGATCGCCGAGACGGAAGGTATTCTGCTGGAGGTTGTGGACTCGGAGAAAGCGGTCCCGCTGTTCGGGGATATGGACCTGCTGAACGAGGTTCTGGCCAATCTTGTGGACAATGCGATCAAATTCACGCCCGCTCCCGGAACGGTCCGGCTGAGTGCGGGGCAGGGAGCAGACGGATCAAGCTGGCTGCGTGTCAGTGATACGGGAATCGGTATCGCCGAAGATGAGCGCAAGGCCGTCATGGGGCGTTTTTATCGCTCGGATAAAAGTCGCCATGTTCCGGGAAGTGGTTTGGGACTGAGTCTTGTTTCGGCGATCCTGCGGTTGCATGGAGCATCGGTGGAGATCGTGTCTGCGAGGCCCGGTCACACGCTGCCTGGAGCGGTTTTTACCATTCATTTCGCGCCTGCGACGCCTGTCTGAAAAGACACTGAATATTGCGCAACATGTCAATATTTGCCGTGTGTCTTGATATTTAAACAGAATTTTCCTTGTCGTCTGAGTCTCGATGGATATGACTCGGATCAATTTGCAAGGGGACGCCCGTTGAGAATGACCGGACCAGGAAGAGCCCCAAGGGGGTGTCTGATCGCATGAATGCTATTGTCGTTACCGCGCTGAAGCGGCCTTATACTTTCGTTGTCCTGTCGATCATGATCCTGATCTTCGGGGTTCGGGCTATCGTTTCGACGCCGACGGACGTGTTTCCTTCGATCAAGATCCCGATCGTGGCTGTCATCTGGTCCTATACGGGCCTGATGCCCGAGGACATGTCCGGGCGTATCGTCTATTATTACGAACGCTCCTTAACGGCGACCGTCAGCAATATCGAACATATCGAAAGCTCGTCCTATTATGGACGTGGCATCGTGAAGGTCTTCTTCCAGCCGGGAACCAATACGGCGGTTGCGCAGACGCAGATCACGTCGGTATCCCAGACGGTCATCAAACAGTTGCCGAATGGTTCGACCCCACCGCTGATTCTGGCAATGGATGCGTCGTCCGTTCCGGTTCTGACGTTGCAGGTCAACAATCCGACCATGTCCGGGTCGGAAATCTACAACATGGCGTCCAACCTGATCCGACCGGAACTGATTTCGGTTCCGGGAGCGGCGATCCCCAATCCCTATGGCGGTCTTGCCCCGGACATCATGGTGGATATCGACCCGATCAAGCTGCTGGCGCATCGCTTGTCCCCGGAAGACGTGGCGACGGCGCTGAACCTGCAGAATATCGTTCTTCCGGCAGGCGATCAGCGGATTGGCCAGCTTGACTGGATGGTGAAAACGAACTCGACGCCCCTTGATCTGGAGGTCTTCAACAAGATGCCGATCAAGCAGGTCGGCAATTCCGTGATCTATCTGCGCGACGTTGCGTGGGTGCATCGGGGAGGGCCGCCGCAGATCAATGCGGTCCTTGTGAAAGGCCAGCAGGCGGTGCTGATCGTCGTTCTCAAGAGCGGTGACGCCTCCACGCTTTCCGTTGTGAGCGGCATCAAGAAACTTCTGCCACAGGTCGAGGCAACGCTGCCGGCCGGAACGACGGTGAACGTCCTGACCGATGCTTCGAGCTTCGTGAAGGAATCGGTTGTGGACGTGGTGCGTGAAATGATCACGGCCGCAATCCTGACCAGCCTGACGGTTCTGCTGTTTCTCGGCTCGTGGCGCTCAACCATCATCGTGGCGACGTCCATTCCGCTGGCAATGCTGTGTTCGATCATCGGGCTGAGCATAGCGGGGCAGTCCATCAACGTTATGACGCTGGGCGGTCTGGCCCTGGCGGTTGGTATTCTCGTCGATGACGCGACAGTCATGATCGAAAATATCGATGCGCATCTCGAAACCGGGAAAGATCTTGAGGACGCCATTATTGATGCCGCCAACCAGATCGTCATCCCGACTTTCGTATCTACGACCTGTATCTGCATCGTGTGGCTGCCGCTGTTCGAACTGACTGGGATTTCAGGCTGGCTGTTCATGCCGATGGCTGAAGCCATCATTTTTGCCATGATCGCCTCCTTCATCCTGTCTCGGACGCTGGTGCCAACCATGGCGAACTGCATGCTGGCGGCTCAGGTGCGGATGCATCGTGATCCCGAATGGCACAACCGCAAGCCCGGCTTTTTCGGGCGGTTCCAGCGGGGATTTGAGGCGCGGTTCACGAGTTTCCGCGAGCATTACAAGGTCATTCTTGAAAACCTGATTGCGATCCGGGGACGCTTCGTCCTGCTGTTCCTGCTGGCGGCCGTGTCATCCATGGCGCTGATTCTCTTCATCGGTCAGGACTTCTTCCCTGAGATCAAGTCCGGAACGATGCAGATGCATATGCGTGCGCCGGTCGGTACCCGGCTTGAAGAGACAGGCAAGATCGCGGGGCTGGCTGAGCGTCGCATCCGGAGTCTGTTGCCGGGGCAGGTGGTCAATGTCGTCAATAACTGTGGCCTGCCGTTCAGTCAGTTGAATCAGGCCATGATTCCGTCTCCGACCGTGGGATCACAGGACTGCGACATCACCATCCAGCTTCGTAATTCCGAAAGCCCGATCCCCGAATACCGCCGTAAGCTTCGTAAAGGTCTGACGAACGATTTCCCAGGCACGGTGTTCACGTTCCAGCCGGGCGACCTGACGGCCAAGATACTGAATTTCGGTCTGCCATCTCCGATTGACGTGCAGATCGTGGGTCGTGATCTGAGCGGGAACTTCAAGTTCGCGACACAGATTGCCCAGAAACTGCGGCATATTCCTGGAATTGCCGATGTTTCCATTCAGGAACCGATGACGCAGCCGACCATTCTGGTGAACAACCGCCGCAGCTTCGCGCTGGGGACGGGAATTACGGAGCGGGACGTTGCACTGAATGCTCTTGTGACGCTGTCCGGTAGTGGACAGGTTGGCCAGACCTATTATCTGAACGCGCAGGGAACGTCGCAGCTCATCGATGTGCAGACGCCGGCGAATTATCTCCAGACCATGAACGATCTGGAAATCCTCCCGATCGACAAGGGCGACGGCAACCCGACCAACCAGACGCCGCAGCTTCTGGGAGGGCTGAGTGCTCTGGTCCAGACCGGGACGCCTTCAGAAGTCGCGCATTACAACATCATGCCCGTGTTCGACATCTATGCCGCGCCGGAAGACATGGATTTGGGAACGGTTTCAAGAGCCGTGAACCGGGTCGTGAATGAAGAGCGCAAGCTCCTGCCTCATGGCTCGACCATGGTGGTCCGTGGACAGGCCGTGACGATGAACGATGCGTATGTCCAGCTTGTGGGTGGTCTCGCCCTGTCGATCGTGCTGGTTTACCTGATCATTGTCGTGAATTTTCAGTCCTGGCTTGATCCGTTCGTCATCATCTCTGCGCTTCCCGGCGCTCTGGGTGGCATTGCATGGAGCCTCTTCCTGACACACACCCCGATGTCGGTTCCAGCATTGACGGGAGCGATCATGTGCATGGGAACGGCCACGGCCAATGCCATTCTCGTGGTTGCCTTTGCCCGTGAGCGGATGGAGGAGCACGGCGATGCTGTTCTTGCTGCTCTGGAGGCGGGATATGAGCGTATCCGGCCTGTCCTGATGACGGCGATGGCCATGATCATCGGTATGATCCCGATGTCCATCAGCAATTCCGACAATGCCCCGCTGGGCAAGGCAGTGATTGGCGGCCTGCTGGTCGCGACCGTTGCCACCCTGCTTTTTGTTCCCTGTGTTTTTGCCCTTATGCACTACAAGCGGCCTGCTGGGCCTGAAGGAGACCGCGCGTGAGCCATTCTACGGATCAGGGGCACGTGCCTCCGACAAACCATCCGGTCCGCACGGGTTCAGGCGCGCGCGGCAAACTCATCCTGCTGGTGGTGATCCTGCTGGCGATTGCTCTGGCGGCCTGGGGGATCGTGCAGCGGGGAACGCATTATCATGCCCTGCGCGGCGCGACCGAGGAGGCGGCTATTCCGCCCGTTACGCTGATTACGCCGCAGCCGGGACCAAAGACGCGGCAGGTCGATCTGCCAGCCAATCTTGCCGCATGGTACGAGGCGCCGATCTACGCGCAGGTCTCGGGCTATGTGAAGATGTGGTACAAGGACTATGGCGCGCATGTGAAGCGTGGGGACGTTCTGGCGGAAATCAGCACACCCAGCATCGACGCCCAGTTCGAGGCTGCCAAAGCGCATTACAACGTCATTCTGGCGCGCTATAATCTGGCCGTCATCACCACACAGCGCTGGACGGCGTTGAAAGGCACGCAGGCTGTTTCGCGTCAGGAAGTGGACGTGCAGGCCGCCAATGCTGCTGCCCAGAAAGCCGAGCTTGAGGCCGCACGTCATGACGTGGACCGTTTTCAGGCACTTGAGGACTTCAAAAAGATCGTCGCACCCTTTGACGGCATCGTGACGTCCCGTCTGGTGAATGTGGGCGATTATGTGAATGCGGGCGGTGGTAACGTCAATTCCCGCGGTGCGGCATCCGAACTGTTCTCTGTCGCCGACGTGCACCGGATGCGTGTGTTCGTCTCAGTGCCGCAGGATTTTGCGAGTGTGATTTCGCCGAAGATCGAAGCTGAACTGACGGTGCCGCAGTATCCGGGCAGCCGTTTTAAGGCGACGTTCCTCGCAACTGCCAATGCCTTCAATGCCGCGACCCGCACAGTGACGACCGAGCTGACGCTGGATAACGATGATAATTTGCTGTGGCCGAATTCCTATGCGACAGCGCATATCTCGGCTCCCGGAAACCCGAATATCCTGATTCTGCCGGAAGGCTCGATCATCTATCGGGCTGAAGGGACGCAGGTGGCAAAAGTCATCAACAATCACGCACATCTGGTCAACGTCACCGTGGGCATCAATTTCGGGACGACAGTTCAGGTGCTCAGCGGTATTACAAAAGACGACCGCGTGGTTGCCAACCCTACGGCTGATCTGCTGGAAGGGGACGAAGTCAGGATCGTCCCGACCACACCGGGATACAACACGCCAGGCAAGGCGGTGCAGGATGCGGATCAGCAGCCTGTCCGCCAGCATGACGCAAACCCCGAAGAGGCCGGATCGCGCTGATGAAACCGGAAAGTTCCCAGTCATCCCCCACCCAGACGAATGTGACAGGCCGTAATCGTTCGATCTGGCGGATCACGACAGCGCTGGCCGGCGTTCTGTCGATCGGGCTTGCGTCCTGTGATCTGTCCCCCGACTATCATCCCCAGAAATTCCTTTATCCTGAAGGATGGGAAGGGAAGGGGCTGATGGTCAACGCGCAGCCTGCGGATGGTGTCGTCCGGAGTGACTGGTGGACCATGTTCAACGATCCCATTCTCAATGGGCTTGAACAGCGTATGCTCGCCGTCAACCCCGACCTGCAGGCGGAGGCAGAGGCGTTCACGCAGGCCCGCGATGTTGCTCGTGAGACGGAAAGTCGCCTGTACCCGCAGGTGACTGGCTCCGCGCATATGAGTGACAACAAAGGCTCGATCGGGAGGCTGTACAACAATCCGGCTCGCAGCAGCAGCCTCGTCTATGAGTCCAATCAGGCTTATAGCGGCGCTGCCACGTGGGAGCCGGATTTCTGGAACTCCATTCGCAACACGACGCGGATGCAGAAAAACCTCGCTCAGGCTTCAGCCGGACAATATGCGCTGGCACGACTGAGTCTCGAAGCAGAACTGGCATCAGATTACGTCGCCCTGCGCGGCCTCGATGCCCAGAACGCGGTCTATGATGACTCCATCCGATACTTCCGTGCGGCTGTTGAAATCACGGAACTGCGTCAGGCCGGCTCGATCGGCGCGGGGCTGGACGTCTCGCGTGCAGAAACCCAGCTCTATTCGGCACAGGCCGCAAAAAGCAATCTGATTGCCCGACGCAATGTCATGGAACACGCAATCGCCGTTCTGTTGAACACGGCCCCGGCAGGATTTCACATCGCGCCCGTCAAGGACGTGAAGATGCATTTCGGGGCTGTGAAGATCAACGCGGGGCTGCCCGCATCCCTGCTGGAACGTCGCCCTGACATCGCGATTGCCGAACGCCAGATGGCGGCGTCCGCCCGGGCGATCGGTGTCTCGCGTGCTGCCTTTTATCCGCACATTACTTTCAGCGCGGAGGGCGGATTCGAGGATGGTGGCTTCGATCTGGCCAGTATTTCCCGCGCCTTCTGGAAAATTGCCGTGCAGGCGGTCGAACCGGCCTTTACGGGAGGCCTGAGGCGCGCGGCATTGCAGCGGTCCTGGTCGCAGTACCGCGGGATGGTGGACAATTACCGCTCTGTTGTTCTGGCCGCATTTCAGGACGTCGAGGACGGTCTGACGCAGACCCGGCAGTTCAAGACCGCTCAGGACCAGCAGCAGAAAGCCGTGGAAGCTGCGTTGCGGACGCAGAACATGACAATGGCGCTCTATACAGGCGGGCTGTCCAATTATCTCGATGCACTTGTGGCGCAGCAGGATGCGCTTCAGGCGCGTCTGGCGGAAGTCGAGGTGCAGACGGCGCAGGTGCAGTCTTCCGTGCGTCTGGTGCGGGCTCTGGGCGGTGGCTGGAGTGCCAGCGATCTGCCGGGTATCAAACAGATCGATCCGTTCGGTCCGCTTCAGTATAAGGATCTGCGGACTCCGAAGCCGGTCAGCGGCATCGACAACCATGCGTCTCCTCTGGACAATGATCTGCGGGGTGATCAGTCGTCGGTCAGTCTTTCACAAGGCTTGACGGGACAGCCCTAACTGGTCTAGGGGTCCGCCTCACTTCGAACGCGGGAGGAGGCGGCATGGCCGACTCCGTTGAACCGCGGTTCGGGAACGACAAACAGGGGAGTCCCGGATATGGCCAAAAAAATCGTTGGCTACATCAAGCTTCAGATCCCGGCTGGTAAAGCCAATCCTTCTCCGCCGGTTGGTCCGGCTCTGGGTCAGCGCGGCCTGAACATCATGCAGTTCTGCAAGGAGTTCAACGCCAAGACCCAGCAGCTCGAGCCCGGCATGCCGATCCCGGTAGTCATCACCGCCTATGCGGATCGCACGTTCTCCTTCGTGACGAAGACGCCGCCGAACACGTACTTCCTCCTGAAGGCCGCCAAGATTTCCAAGGGCAGCCAGACGGTCGGCAAGTCCGCTGCAGTGGGTTCCGTGACGACAACTCAGCTCCGCGAAATCGCAGCAGAGAAGTTCAAGGACATGAATGCCAACGACATTGATGGCGCCGTGCGTATGCTCGCCGGTTCTGCCAAGTCGATGGGCCTGAACGTGGTGGAGGGCTGATCCCATGGCCAAGAACAAGCGTCTGAACGCCGCGCAGGCAACTGTCGAGCGTAACAAGCCGTACGGTCTGACCGAGGCTGTGGCTCTGGTGAAGAGCAATGCCAAGGCAAAGTTCGACGAGACGATCGAAATCTCGCTGAACCTCGGCATCGACCCGCGTCACGCCGACCAGATGGTCCGTGGTCTGATCTCCCTGCCAAACGGCACGGGCAAGACCCTGCGCGTTGGCGTGTTCGCCCGAGGCCCGAAGGCTGAAGAAGCCCTCGCCGCTGGTGCGGAAGTCGTTGGTGCGGAAGATCTGGCTGAAAAGATCCAGGCTGGCGAAATCAACTTCGACCGCTGCATCGCAACGCCGGACATGATGGCTCTCGTGGGTCGTCTGGGTAAGATCCTTGGACCGCGTGGGCTGATGCCGAACCCGCGTCTCGGCACGGTGACCATGGACGTCAAGGGTGCCATCACGGCAGCCAAGTCCGGTCAGGTTGAATACCGCGCCGAAAAGGCCGGTATCATCCATGCAGGTGTTGGCAAGGCGTCTTTCGACGAAGCCAAGCTGGTTGAGAACATCAACGCTCTGGTCGATGCCGTTCAGAAGGCTCGCCCGACGGGTGCCAAGGGCACATATCTGAAGAAGGCAGCTCTGTCTTCCACGATGGGTCCGGGCGTTCGCGTTGACGTTTCGAGCTTCGAAGCCTGATTGACAGGAGGTCTTCCTTCTGGGAAAGACCTCCACGAAATGACGTCACGCTTTCGGGTGTGATGGCTGAGGGGCGGCCTGTTCGCGGGTCGTTTCCAAACCTGTCCAAGACCGCACGTGGGCCTTCTGGTCCTTAAGGATTTTTCGAAATCGCGGGCGTCAGACGGGGCGACGGTATTTCAGTGGCTCTGCTGCGATGTGCTGGGTTCGCTCACTTCTGTGGACAGGCGAGCGGAGAAGGTTCGAAAGAGCCAACTCCATGGGTAACCTGGTCCGGCGCAAGTCGGACTGACGAGGAGACAGGTTTTGGACCGTACGGAAAAACGGGCCTTTGTTGAGTTCCTCGCCGATGTGTTTGGCAGCACGTCCATGGTTGTCGTCACCCAGAACAAGGGTCTGACGGTTGCCGATGTGACGGAACTGCGTCGACGCATTCGTGCGGCAGGAGCGACATACAAGGTTGCGAAGAACCGGCTGGCCAGCCGCGCTCTGGATGGGACCCAATTCGACGGCATCGCGCCGCTGCTCAAGGGACCGACCGCGCTTGCGTGGTCCGAGGACCCGGCATCGGTGGCGAAGGTGATCGTCGAGTTCGCCAAGACGAATGACAAACTGGTGGTGCTTGGTGGCGCCTTGGGTTCCCAGACGCTTGGCGTCGACGGAGTCAAGGCCCTCGCCGAGCTGCCGTCGCTGGACGAGCTGCGTGCGAAGCTGGTGGGTATGATCAATACCCCCGCAACGCGTATCGCAGGCGTTGTCCAGGCGCCGGCTGGCCAGCTTGCTCGTGTTCTTGGTGCCTATGCCAAGGCCGGCGAAGCAGAAGCCGCCTGAGAATGATGGTCTGCGCTGCGGCGTAGGCCTGAACCTGATCAACAGTACATCTATTTAGGATAAGACCATGGCCGATCTGGCAAAGATTGTTGAAGAGCTGTCCGCTCTGACCGTTCTGGAAGCTGCAGAACTCTCCAAGCTGCTCGAAGAGAAGTGGGGCGTTTCCGCTGCTGCTCCGGTTGCAGTTGCTGCTGCTGCTGGCGGCGCTGCTGCTGCACCTGCTGAAGAGCAGACCGAATTCACGGTTGTCCTGGCTGACGCCGGCGACAAGAAGATCAACGTGATTAAGGAAGTCCGTGGCATCACGGGCCTCGGTCTGAAGGAAGCCAAGGACCTGGTCGAAGGCGCACCGAAGACCGTCAAGGAAGGCGCGTCCAAGGACGAAGCTGCCAAGATCAAGAAGGCTCTTGAAGACGCCGGTGCCAAGGTCGAAGTCAAGTAATCTACTGATTTCGGGTTGCGGCGTTCGCGTCGCAGCCACTGCCTGGCAGACAGATGGGGCGGGGATCGCATGCGGTTCCCGCCCGATTTGCCGTTGGAGCGGAAGAGGCGTATAGTGCGCGGCTCGCCACGTACTGGAAATTTCATAATGGCCGGTCGTTCCGGTCGTCCGCAATGCAGGAGCCAGTTCTCCAGCGCAGTTTACGGGCGACTCGAAGGTCTGGTGCAGAGGGCAGAAGAGATGAACGCGATCACCAAATCGTTCACGGGACGCAAAAGGATCCGCAAAAGTTTCGGGCGTATTCCCGAAATTGCGCCGATGCCCAATTTGATCGACGTGCAGCGCGCCTCCTATGAGGCATTCCTGCAGATGAACGTAAGCCCTGACAGTCGGCAGGATGCCGGCCTTCAGGAAGTCTTCCGTTCGGTGTTTCCGATCAACGATTTCGCGGGTCGCGGCCGTCTGGACTTCATGTCCTACGAATTCGAAGATCCGAAATATGATGTTGAAGAGTGCATTCAGCGTGGTCTGACCTATGCAGCGCCGCTGAAGGTCATTCTCCGTCTGACGACGTGGGACATCGACGAGGACACTGGTTCGCGCTCGATCCACGACATGAAGGAACAGCCGGTTTACATGGGCGACATGCCGCTCATGACCGATAACGGCACCTTCATCATCAATGGCACCGAGCGTGTCATTGTCTCCCAGATGCATCGTAGCCCGGGTGTGTTTTTCGATCACGATAAGGGCAAGACGCATTCTTCGGGTAAGTATCTCTTTGCCGCCCGTGTCATTCCTTATCGTGGTTCCTGGCTCGACTTCGAATTCGATGCCAAGGATCTGATCTATGTCCGTATCGACCGTAAGCGCAAACTGCCGGTCACGACGCTTCTTTATGCGCTTGAAGGTGCAAATTACCTCGCGCAGCGTGAGCAGAAGATCGTCGAAGGCGGTGATGTCGAAGGTCTCGATATCCGTGGAATGGATCAGGATGAAATCCTGTCCTATTTCTACCAGACCGTTCCTTTCACCCGTCTGGGTGGCGAGTGGGCTCGTCCGTTTGATCCCGATGCTTTCCGCGGCCTGAAGCTGCTCAGCCCGCTGGTCGATGCCGATACGGGTGAGGTGGTTGCCGAAGCCGATGCCAAGCTGACCGCGCGCATGGTTCGCAAGATCGCCGAGAAGACCCGCGTTGTGCAGGTTGGTCGTCTCGATATTCTTGGCCGTTTCCTTGCCTATGATCTCGTGAACGAGAATACAGGCGAGATTTACGGTGAAGCAGGCGAAGAGCTGACGGAAGACCGTCTGGCGGCGCTTGAAGAGATGGGCATTACGGAGCTTCCGCTCCTGTCCGTTGATGGTTCGCACGGCCCCTGGATCCGCAACACGCTGTCTGCTGACAAGAACAGCTGCCGTGATGAAGCCCTGATCGATATCTATCGTATCATGCGCCCCGGTGAGCCGCCGACCAAGGAAACGGCTGAAGCCATGTTCCGTGGACTGTTCTTCGATCAGGGCCGCTACGATCTCTCCGCGGTCGGTCGTGTGAAGATGAACATGCGTCTTGATGTCGATGCGCCCGATACCCTGCGTGTCCTGCGCAAGGAAGATATTCTGCGCACCATCAAGATCATGTGCGAGCTGAAGGATGGCCGCGGCCAGATCGACGATATCGACAACCTCGGTAACCGTCGTGTCCGCTCTGTCGGCGAATTGATGGAAAACCAGTATCGCGTCGGTCTGCTCCGCATGGAGCGTGCCATTCGCGAGCGCATGGGGTCTGTCGATATTGATACGGTCATGCCGCATGATCTTATCAACGCGAAGCCCGCTGCTGCTGCCGTGCGTGAGTTCTTCGGCTCTTCTCAGCTCAGCCAGTTCATGGATCAGACGAACCCGCTTTCCGAAGTGACGCACAAGCGTCGTCTTTCGGCGCTTGGCCCGGGCGGTCTGACCCGTGAGCGCGCAGGCTTCGAAGTCCGTGACGTTCACCCGACGCATTACGGCCGTATCTGCCCGATCGAGACGCCGGAAGGCCCGAACATTGGTCTGATCAACTCGCTGTCGACCTATGCCAAGGTGAACAAGTACGGCTTCATCGAGACGCCGTATCGTCTGGTAGAAGAAGGCGTTCTTCAGGATGGCTGGAAATATCTTTCCGCCATGGAAGAAGAGAAGCTCGTTGTCGCCCAGGCCGATGCCAAGCAGGACGATCAGGGTCGTCTGACGGACGAACTGGTTTCTGTTCGCCGCTCGGGTGACTTCCGCGTTGTCCCGCCGGAGCAGGTTACAGCGTGTGACGTTTCGCCGAAGCAGCTTGTGTCTGTTGCTGCAGCGCTCATTCCGTTCCTTGAGAACGATGACGCCAACCGTGCACTGATGGGCGCGAACATGCAGCGTCAGGCTGTGCCGCTGGTGAAGGCTGACGCCCCGCTGGTCGGTACCGGTATGGAAGCTGCAGTTGCCCACGATTCTGGCGCAACCATCGTGGCCAAGCGTCGCGGTGTGATCGACCAGATCGACGGTGCCCGTATCGTTGTTCGTGCCACGGACGAAGCAGGTGCCACGCAGGGTGTCGATATCTATCGTCTGCGCAAGTACATGCGTTCCAACCAGTCCACCTGCATCAACCAGCGCCCGCTGGTGAAGGTTGGTGATACGGTTCATGCTGGCGACATCATTGCTGACGGTCCGTCCACCGAGCTTGGTGAACTGGCGCTGGGTCGTAACGTGCTCGTCGCGTTCATGCCCTGGAATGGTTATAACTTCGAAGATTCCATTCTGATCTCCGAGCGTATTGCCCGTGATGACGTCTTCACTTCGATCCATATCGAAGAATTTGAAGTCATGGCCCGTGATACGAAGCTGGGTCAGGAAGAAATCACGCGCGACATTCCGAATGTTGGCGAGGAAGCTCTGCGCAACCTCGACGAAGCCGGTATTGTGTATGTCGGCGCCGAAGTGAATCCGGGTGATATTCTTGTCGGTAAGGTGACTCCGAAGGGTGAAAGCCCGATGACGCCTGAAGAAAAGCTTCTGCGCGCCATCTTCGGTGAAAAGGCTTCCGATGTTCGTGACACGTCCCTGAAGCTGCCGCCCGGTACGACCGGCACGATCGTTGACGTTCGTGTCTTCTCCCGCCGTGGCGTGGACAAGGACGAGCGCGCCATGGCGATCGAGCGTGCCGAGATCGAGCGTCTCACGAAGGATCGTGATGACGAACGCGGCATTCAGGAGCGCAGCTTCTATAACCGTCTCCGTGAGCGTCTGGTGGGCCAGACGGCTGGTGCCGGCTTCAAGGGCCTCCGTTCGGGCACGCCGATCACGGAAGAGGTTCTGGACGAGCATCATCGCGCGACCTGGGCCAGCATTACGGTTACGTCCGACGACGTCATGGCGGAGCTTGAAAAGCTTCGTGGTGAGTTCAAGGAAGCGACCCGCCGGATCGATGCGCGCTTCGACAGCAAGGTCGAGAAGCTGCAGCGCGGTGACGAGCTGCCGCCTGGTGTGATGAAAATGGTCAAGGTCTTCGTTGCCGTGAAGCGCAAGCTTCAGCCGGGTGACAAGATGGCCGGTCGTCACGGTAACAAGGGTGTCGTTTCCCGCGTTGTTCCCGTCGAGGACATGCCATTCCTTGAGAACGGGCAGGCCGTTGATATCGTTCTGAATCCGCTGGGTGTGCCGTCGCGCATGAACATCGGTCAGATCCTCGAAACCCATTTGGGCTGGGCCTGTGCTAATATCGGTGCAAGCATCGGCGACATGGTGGACGAGTATCAGCGTACTGGTGAGCGCAAGCAGGAGCTGCTGGATCGTCTGCGTGAGGTCTATGGCGATGTGGTCTATAATGACGACATCACGACCCTGCCGAACGAACAGCTGATCGAACTTGCGAACAATCTTCGCAAGGGTCTTCCGATCGCAACGCCGGTGTTTGATGGTGCTTCCATTCCCGACATCGAAGAGATGCTCGAGAAGGCCGGTGTCAACAAATCCGGGCAGTCGCAGCTGATTGACGGTCGTACGGGTGAGCTGTTCGAACGTCAGACGACGGTCGGCTACATCTACATGCTGAAGCTGCATCACCTTGTCGACGACAAGATCCATGCCCGTTCGATCGGTCCTTACTCGCTTGTTACGCAGCAGCCGCTGGGTGGTAAGGCGCAGTTCGGTGGTCAGCGCTTTGGTGAAATGGAAGTGTGGGCCCTTGAAGCATATGGTGCAGCCTACACGCTGCAGGAAATGCTGACGGTGAAGTCGGATGACGTATCCGGCCGTACCAAGGTCTACGAGGCAATCGTTCGCGAACAGGACGATTTCGAAGCCGGTATTCCGGAGAGCTTCAACGTTCTGATCAAGGAACTGAAGTCTCTCGGCCTGAATGTCGAACTCGAGCAGAGCGGGCTTTAATTGCCCGCTCCCTCCTTCTCGCTACGGTTCATTTTTAAAGTGTCCGCGGTACGCCGCGGAACACATTGGGGTTTCGGCGCATGAACGAACTCATGAAGATCCTGGGTCAGACCGGCCAGTCGGTGACCTTCGACCAGATCAAGATCCAGCTCGCATCCAGCGAGCAGGTGCGGTCTTGGTCTTACGGCGAAATCAAGAAGCCGGAGACCATTAACTACCGAACGTTCAAGCCCGAGCGTGACGGCCTGTTCTGTGCGCGTATCTTTGGCCCGATCAAGGATTACGAATGCCTGTGCGGCAAGTACAAGCGGATGAAGTTCCGCGGTATTGTCTGCGAAAAATGCGGCGTTGAAGTCACGCTGGCCAAGGTGCGCCGCGAGCGCATGGGCCATATTGAGCTGGCATCGCCTGTCGCGCATATCTGGTTCCTGAAGTCGCTGCCGAGCCGTATCGCGACCATGCTGGATCTGCCGCTCAAGGACGTCGAGCCGGTTCTGTATTTCGAGAAGTTCCTGATTCTCGACAAGGGCGTCTGTGAATCCGATCAGATCGACTCTTATAAGAACGGCAAGAAGCGCGACCAGTATCTGCTGGACGAAATCCGCTGCGAAGATCTGCTGGATGAATATCCCGACGCCGGTATCGACGTTGGAATCGGTGCGGAAGCCATCAAGCGCGCGCTTTCCAGCTACGACTGGGGTATTCCGAACGATCAGGAACGCGACCTGAGCCTTGCTGCAAAGGAAAAGGGCCTGCCGGATCCGTTCGACTATGACGCTGAAGTCATGGAAGGCGATTCCGAAAAGACCATGATGCGCAAGAAGCTGCGCAAGGCCACGTCGGAAGCCGCCCGCAAGAAGCTCGTCAAGCGCCTGAAGCTGGTCGAAGCTTTCGTGGAAAGCGGTTCGCGTCCGGACTGGATGATCATGGACATCGTACCGGTCATTCCGCCGGAACTGCGTCCGCTGGTGCCGCTCGATGGTGGCCGTTTCGCAACGTCCGATCTGAACGATCTGTACCGTCGCGTCATCAACCGTAACAACCGTCTGAAGCGGCTGATCGAACTGCGTGCGCCGGATATCATTGTCCGCAATGAAAAGCGCATGCTGCAGGAAGCTGTCGACGCCCTGTTCGACAACGGACGTCGTGGCCGCGCCATCACGGGTGCCAACAAGCGTCCGCTGAAGTCGCTCTCCGACATGCTGAAGGGCAAGCAGGGACGTTTCCGTCAGAACCTGCTCGGAAAGCGCGTCGATTATTCCGGTCGTTCGGTCATCGTGGTCGGTCCGGAACTGAAGCTGCATCAGTGTGGTCTTCCTAAGAAGATGGCGCTCGAACTCTTCAAGCCGTTCATTTATTCGAAGCTCGAAAAATATGGCCACGCCACCACCATCAAAGCTGCAAAGCGCATGGTGGAAAAAGAGCGTCCGGAAGTCTGGGATATCCTCGAAGAGGTGATTCGCGAGCATCCGGTCATGCTGAACCGTGCGCCGACGCTTCATCGTCTGGGTATTCAGGCGTTCGAGCCGACGCTGATCGAGGGCAAGGCCATCCAGCTTCATCCGCTGGTCTGCACTGCGTTCAATGCCGACTTCGATGGCGATCAGATGGCCGTTCACGTGCCGCTGTCGCTTGAAGCTCAGCTTGAAGCTCGCGTCCTGATGATGTCCACGAACAACATCCTCAGCCCCGCGAACGGCAAGCCGATCATCGTTCCGTCCCAGGATATCGTTCTGGGCCTGTATTACCTGAGCCTTGAAGTTCCGGAATACCGCGAAACGCCGGACGAGGCTGTCATCAAGGATGGCAAGGTCGTCACGGCTGCTCCGCCGGCCTATTCGGATGTGGCCGAGATCGAAAGCGCCATGCTTTCCGGCTCGCTCAAGCTGCATGACAAGATCCGTCTGCGTCTGGCGACGATTGACGCTGACGGCAAGTCCGTTCGTCAGACGATCGTCACGACGCCGGGTCGCGCCCTGATCGCGCAGATCCTGCCGAAGCATCAGGCCATCCCGTTCAGCCTGATCAACAAGCAGCTGACGAAGAAGAACGTGTCCGACGTGATCGACACGGTTTATCGTCACTGTGGTCAGAAGGAAGCGGTGATTTTCTGCGACCGCCTGATGGGGCTTGGTTTCCGTCACGCTGCTCGCGCCGGTATTTCCTTCGGCAAGGATGACATGATCATTCCGGATGCCAAGGCAACGCTGGTCGGCAAGACGTCGGAAGAAGTCAAGGAGTTCGAACAGCAGTATCAGGACGGTCTGATCACGGCTGGCGAGCGCTACAACAAGGTGGTCGATGCCTGGTCACGCTGCACGGACGAAGTCCAGGCTGCGATGCTCAAGGAGATCTCCAAGCAGGTCATTGGCAAGCCGACGAACTCGGTCTGGATGATGAGCCACTCCGGTGCCCGTGGGTCGCCGGCCCAGATGAAGCAGCTCGCCGGTATGCGCGGCCTGATGGTGAAGCCTTCGGGCGAGATTATCGAGCAGCCGATTATCGCGAACTTCAAAGAAGGTCTCTCGGTTCTCGATTACTTCACGTCCAGCCACGGTGCCCGTAAGGGTCTTGCGGATACGGCGCTGAAGACGGCGAACTCGGGTTACCTGACCCGTCGTCTGGTTGACGTGGCACAGGACTGCATCATCGTCGAGCCGGATTGCGGTACGGAACGCGGTCTGACGGTTCGCGCTGTCATGGATAGCGGCGAGGTTGTTTCCTCACTGTCCGAGCGTATTCTGGGCCGTACCCTGTCCAAGGATGTGCTGCACCCGGTCACGCAGGATGTCATCCTGCCGCGTAACACGCTGATTGAGGAAGCTGAAGCTGAACTCATCGAGAAGGCGGGCGTGGAGAGCGTTGATATCCGCTCTGTTCTGACCTGCGACAGCCGCGTCGGAATCTGTGGCCACTGCTACGGTCGCGATCTGGCGCGCGGTACGCCGGTCAATATCGGTGAAGCTGTCGGCGTTATCGCTGCACAGTCCATCGGTGAGCCGGGCACCCAGCTGACGATGCGTACCTTCCATATTGGTGGTGCAGCAACGCGTGGCGCCGAGCAGTCGATGGTCGAAGCGTCCCGCGATGGTATCGTGACGATCAAGAACCGGAACGTCGTCGAGAACTCGCAGAAGGTTCTGGTTGTGATGTCGCGTAACTGCGAAATCCTGCTGACCGACGAGAACGGTGTGGAGCGTGCCCGCTATCGTGTGCCTTACGGTGCGCGTCTGATGGTCTCTGAAGGTGAAGCGGTGACGCGGACCCAGAAGATGGCCGAGTGGGACCCGTACACCCTGCCGATCATCACCGAGCAGGCTGGTACGGTCGAATATCTCGACCTGATTGACAGTATCACGCTCGTCGAGCGTATGGATGAGGTCACGGGTCTGAGCTCGAAGGTCGTCGTTGACTACAAGCAGGCAGCAAAAGGTGTGGATCTGCGTCCGCGTCTGCAGCTCAAGGATGCTTCCGGAAACGTCGTCAAGCTCGCCAACGGCAACGACGCTCGCTACTTCCTCTCGCCGGACAGTATTCTGTCGGTGGAGAACGGAGCAGAGGTCAATGCCGGTGACGTGCTGGCCCGTATTCCTCGCGAGGGGTCCAAGACGCGTGACATTACAGGTGGTCTGCCGCGTGTGGCCGAACTGTTCGAAGCGCGTCGTCCGAAGGATCATGCGATCATCGCCGAAGGCGAGGGACGTATTGAATTCGGTAAGGACTACAAGTCCAAGCGCTGTGTCATCGTCAAGAACGACGATACAGGTGAGGAGACGCAGTACCTGATCCCGAAGGGTAAGCACGTTTCCGTTCAGGAAGGCGACTTCGTCCAGAAGGGCGATCCGCTGGTCGACGGTCCGCGCGTGCCGCATGACATTCTCAAGGTCATGGGTGTCGAGGCCCTGTCCGACTATCTCGTCAACGAGATCCAGGACGTCTATCGACTGCAGGGCGTGAAGATCAATGACAAGCATATCGAAGTCATTGTTCGCCAGATGCTGCAGAAGGTGGAAATCCTCGAGCCGGGTGATTCGACCTATCTGATCGGCGAGACGGTGGATCGTATCGAGTACGAAGGTGAAAACCAGCGTCTGCTTGAGAACGGGGATACACCTGCGAAGGCCATGCCGGTTCTGCAGGGCATTACAAAGGCCTCGCTGCAGACTCAGTCCTTCATCTCTGCGGCCTCCTTCCAGGAGACGACACGCGTCCTCACGGATGCTGCAACGTCGGGCAAGGTTGATACCCTCAACGGTCTCAAGGAGAACGTGATTGTCGGACGTCTGATCCCGGCAGGAACGGGCAGTGTGATGAACCGTCTGCGGGGTATCGCGGCCACTCAGGACCGTCAGCGCGTTGGTGGAACGTCGCAGGCAGCTGTCGAAGACGCAGCGGAATGAAAACGGGATCCCCGCTTTTAAAGAAGGCGGGGATCATCGCATCCCGATTCTGGAAACTTTCAGTGCAGAATCGGGCCATTTCAGCTGAACCACTTGACTTGGCGTCGAACCCTTCGTAGGTTCCGCGCCCTCGGCACATGCCTTCTCGGAAGGCTGAAAAAGCCGACGAAGTTTAAAGAATCGCATGCGGTGCCGCTAATTTCCCTTTGGGAAAAATGCCAAGGCCGCACGCTGGAGAGAGAAGGGAACAGTTCAGGCTGTTTCCTTTTCACGATGTGGAAATGGCAGGCGGTCCTACCGCATGTCGGTTGGAACAAATGTCACGACAGGAACAGCAATGTTGCTGTCTGAAATAGGACAAGGATTGGGAAGGGCGCATGCCGACCATCAACCAGTTGATCGCGAACGGCCGTGAGCCGGCCGCAAAGCGGAACAAGGTCCCCGCACTGCAGGGCTGCCCGCAGAAGCGCGGCGTTTGCACGCGTGTGTATACCGTAACGCCGAAGAAGCCGAACTCCGCTCTGCGTAAGGTCGCCAAGGTGCGTCTGACCAACGGGTATGAGGTCGTGAGCTACATTCCGGGTGAAGGTCATAACCTTCAGGAACACAGCGTTGTTCTGATCCGTGGTGGCCGCGTGAAGGATCTTCCTGGCGTCCGTTATCACATCCTGCGTGGTGTGCTTGATACACAGGGTCTCGCCAAGCGTCGTCAGCGTCGTTCGCTGTATGGCGCGAAGCGTCCGAAGTAAGAGGTATTTGGAATGAGTCGCCGTCACCGCGCTGTAAAGCGCGAGATCCTTCCCGATCCGAAGTTCGGAGACGTCGTCATTACGCGCTTCATGAATGCGCTGATGTACGATGGTAAGAAATCCACTGCCGAGGGCATCGTTTACGGTGCGCTCGAAGTCATGCGCCGTCGCGGCGGCACGACTGCAGATCCGGTGGCCATGTTCCACTCGGCTCTGGACAACGTGAAGCCTGCGGTTGAAGTCCGTTCGCGTCGCGTCGGTGGCGCAACCTATCAGGTTCCGGTTGAAGTCCGCGCCGAGCGTCGTCAGGCCCTCGCGATCCGCTGGCTGATCGACGCCTCCCGCAAGCGTGGCGAGAACACGATGCAGGAGCGTCTGTCCAACGAACTGATGGATGCGGTCAACAATCGTGGCTCCGCTGTCAAGAAGCGCGAAGACACGCACCGTATGGCTGAAGCCAACAAGGCATTCAGCCACTATCGCTGGTAATCAGAACCGGTTAAAGGGCTTCCGGCAGTGTCACGATCTTGGGATCGTACACTGACCGGTTTGAACTTTCAGTCTTACTCCCGTTCCAGGTGGAGCGGGGTTTTGGAGAAAGACGATGGCAAAGGCTAAATTTGAGCGGACGAAGCCGCACTGCAACATCGGCACCATCGGTCACGTCGATCACGGCAAGACCTCGCTGACTGCTGCAATCACCAAGGTGCTGGCAAAGTCCGGTGGCGCAACGTTCAGCGCCTACGACCAGATCGACAAGGCTCCTGAAGAGCGCGCTCGTGGCATCACCATTTCCACGGCTCACGTTGAGTATGAGACGGCCAACCGTCACTATGCTCACGTCGACTGCCCGGGCCATGCTGACTACGTGAAGAACATGATCACGGGTGCAGCCCAGATGGACGGCGCAATTCTCGTCGTTTCCGCTGCTGACGGTCCGATGCCGCAGACGCGTGAGCACATCCTGCTCGCTCGTCAGGTCGGTGTTCCGGCTCTGGTCGTGTTCCTGAACAAGGTTGACCAGGTTGATGATCCGGAGCTGCTCGAGCTCGTGGAAATGGAAGTTCGTGAACTTCTGTCTTCCTATCAGTTCCCGGGCGACGATATCCCCATCGTCAAGGGCTCCGCTCTTGTGACGCTGGAAGATGGCGACGCAGCAATCGGTGAAGATCGCGTTCTCGAACTGATGACGCAGGTTGACGCTTACATCCCGCAGCCGGAGCGTCCGGTTGACCGTCCGTTCCTGATGCCGATCGAAGACGTGTTCTCGATCTCGGGTCGTGGTACGGTTGTCACGGGTCGTGTTGAGCGCGGCGTTGTCAACGTGGGTGACGAAGTCGAAATCGTCGGCCTGAAGGACACCATCAAGACGACTGTTACGGGCGTTGAGATGTTCCGCAAGCTGCTCGATCGCGGTGAAGCCGGTGACAACATCGGTGCACTGGTTCGTGGCACGAAGCGTGAAGACGTCGAGCGTGGCCAGGTTCTGGCAAAGCCCGGCTCCATCACGCCGCACAAGAACTTCAAGGCTGAGGCTTATATCCTCACGAAGGAAGAGGGCGGTCGTCACACGCCGTTCTTCACGAACTATCGCCCGCAGTTCTATTTCCGTACGACCGACGTCACGGGCGTCGTGACGCTGCCGGAAGGCACGGAAATGGTCATGCCGGGTGATAACGTTGCCATGGACGTGGAGCTGATCGCTCCGATCGCCATGGACGAAGGCCTGCGCTTCGCGATCCGCGAAGGTGGCCGTACCGTGGGTGCCGGTGTGGTTTCTTCCATCACCGCCTAAAGTCCTGCGTTTAGCTGTTGGCTTTGACAGCCCCGGTCAGATTTTTTCTGACCGGGGTTCCCTTTCAGGGGCAATGGCAGTAGGACGACACCCGAATTTTTGAGTTGGACGAACAAGAACATGGACAACCAGAACATCCGCATTCGCCTTAAGGCGTACGATCATCGCGTGCTGGACAACAGCACCAAAGAGATCGTAAACACGGCGAAGCGTACGGGTGCGCGGGTTCGGGGTCCGATCCCGCTGCCGACGCATATCGAACGGTTCACGGTGAACCGCTCGCCACACGTGGATAAGAAAAGCCGCGAACAGTTCGAAATTCGGACTCACCGCCGGCTGCTCGACATTGTCGAGCCGACCCCGCAGACCGTGGACGCCCTCATGAAGCTCGACCTCGCCGCTGGCGTGGACGTCGAGATCAAACTCTAAGGTCCAGACGATGCGAACCGGATTGATTGCAAAGAAGCTGGGAATGACCCGGCTGTTTAAGGAAGATGGCACGCATGTGCCTGTGACGGTCCTTCACCTTGACAATGTCGAGGTTGTGGATGCCCGCACGAACGAGCGCGATGGTTATACCGCCATTCAGCTCGGACTTGGTAATGCCAAGGTGAAGAATGTCACCAAGGCGAACCGTGGCCATTTCGCCCGGACCAAGGTCGAGCCAAAGAAGCATCTGGCAGAGTTCCGCGTCTCTGAAGACGCCCTGCTGGAAGCTGGAACCAAGCTGTCCGCTGCTCACTTCGTTGTGGGACAGAAAGTTGACGTCACGGGCCAGAGCAAGGGCAAGGGTTTTGCGGGTGTTATGAAGCGTCATAACTTCGCAGGTCTCGAAGCATCCCACGGCGTCTCCATCAGCCACCGTTCCCATGGTTCTACAGGCCAGCGCCAGGATCCTGGCAAGGTCTTCAAGGGAAAGAAGATGGCAGGTCACATGGGTGACGAGCGTGTTACCACGCTGAACCTTGAGATCGCTGCCGTGGATGAAGAGCGCAACCTGATCATGGTCAGGGGTGCAATTCCTGGTGCGAAGAACGGCCTTGTGCTGATTCGCGATGCAATCAAGAAGGCTCGCCATGCTGATGCGCCGTACCCGGCAGCAACAGTGGCAGCCGCCGGTTGAGGACGAGGGGCATGGAATACGATATCAAGACCCTCGATAATGGTAGCGCAGGCTCTGTCGCGCTTCCGGAAGAGATTTTCGCGGTCACCCCGCGCTCTGACATCATGGCACGCGTCGTGCACTGGCAGCTGGCAAAGCGCCGCGCCGGTACGCACCGTACCAAGGGCATGGGTGAGATTTCTGGCACGACCAAGAAGCCTTTCCGTCAGAAGGGCACGGGTTCTGCCCGTCAGGGCTCCCTGCGTGCGCCGCAGTTTCGTACGGGTGGCGTTGTTCATGGTCCGGTCGTTCGCGATCACGGCTATGACCTTCCCAAGAAGGTCCGTCGTCTCGGCCTGATCTGCGCCCTGTCGCAGAAGGCTGCCGAGGGCAAGCTGATCGTTCTCGACGCAGCCAACGGTGTCACCAAGACCCGTGAAGCCGCAGCGAAGATCAAGGCTCTGGGCTGGACGTCCGCGCTGATCGTTGATGGCGCTGTTGACGAGCAGTTCGCTCGCGCAATCGCCAATCTGCCGAAGATCGACGTTCTGCCGACCATTGGTGCAAACGTCTATGACATCCTCAACCACGACGTGCTGGTCATCACCCGCGCCGGTCTTGAGGGTCTTAAGGAGCGTCTGGCATGACCACCAATACCGTCATGAACGCACACAAGACTGCACAGAACATGTCTCAGGAAACCCTGTATGACGTGATCCGTGCACCGCTGATCACCGAAAAGGCGACGCTTCTTTCCGAGCGGAACCAAGTGGTGTTCAAGGTCGCTCCCGGTGCGACGAAGCCTCAGATCAAGGTCGCGGTTGAGAAGCTCTTCAACGTGAAGGTGACCGGCGTGAGCACGCTGGTCCAGAAGGGCAAGGTCAAGCGCGTCAAGGGTCGTCCCGGCCGTCGCTCGGACATCAAGAAGGCGTATGTACAGCTTGCTGAAGGTCAGTCCATTGACCTTACAGCCAAGCTGGGCTGACGCGGGGTAGGATACCATGGCACTCAAGCACTTTAATCCCACGACGCCGAGCACACGCGGCACCGTGCTGATTGATCGCAGCGAGCTCTTCAAGGGCAAGCCGATCAAGCAGCTCACGGAAGGCAAAAACAAGTCCGGCGGCCGTAACAACCACGGTCGTACCACAGTTCGTTTCCGTGGCGGCGGGCACAAGCAGTCCTATCGTTATGTCGACTTCAAGCGTCGTAAGTTCGATGTGGCCGCAACGGTCGAGCGTCTCGAATACGATCCGAACCGCACGGCATTCATTGCGCTGATCAAGTATGAAGACGGCGAACTCGCCTACATCCTTGCTCCGCAGCGCGTGAAGGTTGGCGATCGCGTCATCTCCGGCGCCCACACGGACGTCAAGCCTGGCAACGCCATGCCGCTGGGTGCAATGCCGGTCGGAACGATCGTGCATAACATCGAGCTGAAGCAGGGCGCTGGCGGCAAGCTGGCCCGTTCCGCTGGCACCTATGCCCAGCTGGTCGGTAAAGACGCCGGTTACGCGCAGATCAAGCTGCAGTCCGGTGAACTGCGTCTTGTTCGTGGTGAATGCATGGCAACCGTTGGTGCCGTGTCCAACCCGGACAACATGAACCAGCACATGGGCAAGGCTGGTCGTTCCCGCTGGCTCGGACGTCGTCCGCACAACCGTGGCGTTGTCATGAACCCGGTCGACCATCCGCATGGTGGTGGTGAAGGCCGGACCTCTGGTGGCCGTCATCCGGTTACACCGTGGGGTGTTCCGACCAAGGGTTACAAGACGCGTGTTAACAAAAAGACGGATAGCCTGATCATCCGTCGCCGTAAGTCCGGCAAGTAAGAGGGGGCAAACAGAGATGGCACGTTCCGTCTGGAAGGGCCCGTTCGTTGACGGGTATCTGTTCGGCAAGGCCGAAGCGTCGCGCGCTTCGGGTCGTAATGAAGTGATCAAGATCTGGTCGCGTCGTTCGACGATCCTTCCGCAGTTCGTTGGACTTACGTTCGGCGTCTATAATGGTCACAAGTTCCTGCCAGTGCAGGTCACGGAGAACATGGTCGGTCACAAGTTCGGTGAGTTCTCGCCGACACGGACCTACACCGGTCATGGCTCTGACAAGAAGTCGAAGCGGGGCTGAAAATGAGCAAGCCAAAGCATATCCGCACGCTTGCTGACACGGAAGCGCAGGCTATTGCCCGCAACATCCGCGTCAGCCCGCAAAAGCTGAACCTGGTTGCGGCAATGATCCGCAACCAGCCGGCTGACAAGGCTATCGCCGCTCTTGCCTTCTCGCGTCGTCGTATCGCGCAGCAGGTCAAGAAGACTCTTGAGAGCGCCGTGGCCAACGCTGAGAACAACCATCAGCTCGATGTCGATCAGCTGGTGGTCAAGACTGCAGAAGTCGGCAAGTCCATTGTCATGAAGCGTTTCCACGCTCGTGGCCGTGGCCGTTCTTCTCAGATCCAGAAGTTCTTCAGCCACCTGAAGATTGTTGTTGCCGAGCGTGCGGAAGCACCGGAAGAGACGAAGCCGTCTCGCGGAACCAACAAAGAGCAGAAGGCAGCCTGATCCATGGGACATAAGGTCAATCCGATCGGGCTTCGGCTCGGCGTCAACCGTACCTGGGACAGCCGCTGGTACGCTGGTCAAGATTATGCGCGTCTGCTGCATGAAGATCTGAAGCTTCGTGCGTTCCTGCGTCGCAAGCTGTCCGGCGCAGGCGTGTCCCGCGTTGTTATCGAGCGTCCGGCAAAGAAGCCTCGCGTGACGATCTACGCTGCCCGTCCGGGCGTCGTGATCGGCAAGAAGGGCCAGGACATCGACGCGCTCCGCAAGGAACTGAGCCGTATGGCGAAGACCGATGTGGCGCTGAACATCGTCGAGATCCGCAAGCCGGAAATCGATGCCACTCTCGTTGCCGAGAACATTGCTCAGCAGCTGGAGCGTCGTGTTGCATTCCGTCGTGCCATGAAGCGCGCAATCCAATCCGCAATGCGTCTGGGTGCCCAGGGCATCCGGATCACCTGCGGTGGTCGTCTGGGTGGTGCTGAAATCGCTCGTGCCGAAAAGTATCGTGAGGGACGCGTTCCCCTGCATACGCTTCGCGCCGATATCGATTACGGTACGGCAACTGCCAAGACAACGTATGGTACCTGCGGTGTGAAGGTATGGATCTTCAAGGGTGAGATCCTGGCTCATGACCCGCTGGCACAGGATCGTCGTGCTGCGGAGCAGGCTCCCCAGCGCTAAGACTGTGAGCGAAAGCTCACAGTTCCTTTGCTGGTGCTGATTTGAGGATTTAACAACATGCTTTCCCCGAAGCGGACAAAGTTTCGTAAGGCCCATAAGGGCCGCATTCACGGTCTGGCGAAAAGCGGAACCCAGCTGAACTTCGGTGCCTTCGGCCTGAAGGCGCTGGAGCCGGAGCGGATTACCGCTCGCCAGATCGAAGCCTCCCGTCGTGCGATCACGCGCGCCATGAAGCGTGCCGGTCGCGTGTGGATTCGTATCTTTCCGGACACTCCGGTCTCGACAAAGCCTGCAGAAGTGCGTATGGGCTCCGGTAAGGGTAACCCCGAGTACTGGGCCGCACGTGTCAAGCCGGGTCGTATCCTGTTCGAGATCGAAGGCGTTCCGCCTGAGGTTGCCAAGCTGGCCCTGAGTCTGGGGGCTGCAAAGCTTCCGATCAAGACCAAGTTCGTTCAGCGTATCGGAGACGCGTAATGGCCGACACGTACAAGCCTGCCGATCTGCGCGCGAAGAGCGAAGATGAGCTGAATGCTCTTCTGCTCGACCTCAAGCGTGAACAGATCAATCATCGTTTTTCGGCTGCCACGGGGCAGTCGGAGAACACAAGCCGCGTCAAGGTCGTGCGCCGTGCGGTAGCACGTATCAAGACACTGGCTCACACATCGAAGAACCGTGCGGGCGCCAAAACGTCCGCCGCTAAGTCCTGAGAGGAGACGGACGATGCCAAGGCGCGTCCTGACGGGTCGGGTCACGAGCGACAAGATGGACAAGACGGTTACCGTTCTTGTCGATCGTCGCATCATGCACCCGCTCTACAAGAAGTTTATTCGCCGCTCCAAGAAATACGCGGCTCATGACGAAGAGAACGTCTGCCAGACGGGTGATCTGGTTCGCATTGAAGAATGCGCACCGATCTCCAAGCGCAAGACGTGGTCTGTCGTGTCGCGCAACGGCGAGGAGCTGGCTTCAGTATCCTCTTCCGTCAGCGCATAAGGGGGTAGGCACATGATTCATCCCGAGACCAACCTTGACGTCGCCGATAATTCCGGCGCACGTCGGGTGCAGTGCATCAAGGTGCTGGGCGGCTCCAAGCGGAAGACTGCCTCGGTCGGCGACGTCATTGTCGTGTCCGTCAAGGAAGCAATTCCCCGCGGCAAGGTGAAGAAGGGTGACGTCCATCAGGCCGTTATCGTTCGCACCTCCTACCCGGTTCGTCGTGCAGATGGCTCCGCCATCCGTTTCGACAAGAATGCCGCTGTTCTTCTGAACAAGCAGCAGGAGCCGATTGGTACGCGTATCTTTGGCCCGGTGGTTCGTGAGCTGCGTGCGCGCAAGTTCATGAAGATCATCTCGCTGGCTCCGGAGGTGCTGTAATGGCTGCTCGTATCAAAAAGGGTGACCAGGTTCTGGTCCTCTCCGGCAAGTCCCGTGGCGTTCGCGGCGAAGTGCTCGCTGTGATGCCGAAGGCCGAAAAGGCTGTTGTGCGCGGCGTGGCTATTGCCAAGCGTCACACGAAGCCCAACCGCGCAGGCGGAGAAGGTGGAATCATCGAGCGCGAAATGCCGATCCATCTTTCCAACCTGAAGCTGGTTGATCCGAAGAGCGGCAAGCCGACGCGCGTTGGCTTCCGCATTCTGGAAGACGGTCGCAAGGTTCGTGTTGCCAAGGCAACCGGCGAAGTGATCGAAGGCTGAGGAACGCAACAATGAGCGAACAGAAGAACGCTTTGCCGCGTCTGCACCAGCGTTACGAAGACGTGCTGAAGAAGCAGCTTCGTGAGCAGTTTGGCTATGCCAACGAACTCCAGGTTCCTAAGCTCGAGAAGATCGTGCTGAACATGGGCGTTGGTGAAGCCGCTGGTGACCAGAAGAAGCTTGATGCCGCTTTTGCGGAAATGACCGTGATTTCGGGTCAGAAGCCTGTCAAGACCCTTGCTCGCAAGGCTATTGCTGGATTCAAGATCCGCGAAGGTCTGCCCATTGGCTGTAAGGTCACGCTTCGTCGTGCCCGCATGTACGAGTTTCTTGACCGTCTGGTGACGATCGCCATGCCGCGCATCCGCGATTTCCGTGGCCTGCCGGCAAACAAGGGCTTTGATGGACACGGCAACTTTGCCATGGGCATCAAGGAACAGATCGTGTTTCCTGAGATCGAGTATGACAAGATCGATGCCGTTCGCGGTATGGACATCATTTTCGTGACCAGCGCCAAGTCTGATGCTGAAGCAAAGGCCCTGCTGAAGGCCTTTGATCTGCCGTTCAACGGCTGATCCATAATTTTTCAGACCGATCACGGTTAAAATCAGGATTCGGCCTTCCATTGGAAGGCCGCTTTCCTTTATAGACACGCTGATTGGAAAACCGTCGGGATAGGCCTGACAGGTTCCGGGAGAAAATTCGAGATGGCGAAGGTCTCAGCGGTAAACCGTAATAACCATCGCGCTGCCCTGGTGAAGCGCGACAAGGAAAAGCGGACCGCTCTCAAGAACATCATCAAGGATCGTACACTGTCGGTTGAAGACCGCTTTGATGCGACCCTTAAGCTGGCCCAGATGCCGCGCAATGGATCCGCGACCCGTGTCCGTCTGCGTTGCAAGCTTTCTGGTCGCCCCCGTGCCAACTATCGCAAGTTCGAACTGAGCCGTATTGCTCTGCGTGATCTTGCCTCCGCCGGCCAGATTCCTGGCATGGTCAAGTCGAGCTGGTAAAGGGTAGATCGAATGTCTTTGTCTGATCCACTGGGCGATATGCTGACCCGGATCCGCAATGCGCAGCGTGCCCGTCATGCTGTCTGCGTTGCGCCTGCATCCAAGCTGCGCGCAAGCGTTCTGGAAGCCCTGAAGCGTGAAGGCTACATCCGTGGCTTCGCTGCTGAAGAGCTCCGCAAGGGTGTTGCGCAGCTCCGTATCGAGCTGAAGTATGTAGAAGGCCAGCCGGTCATCAAGGAAATCCATCGCGTTTCCAAGCCCGGCCGTCGCGTCTACTCGAAGATCAAGGAACTTCCGCGCGTTTATGCCGGCCTTGGTGTGTCGATCCTGTCCACCCCGCGTGGCGTCCTGTCGGACGTCGAGGCTCGCGCTGCCAACGTTGGCGGCGAGGTCCTCTGCCGCGTCTTCTAAGGAGGGTCGCATGTCTCGCGTAGGTAAATATCCCGTCGAAGTTCCGGCTGGCGTGCAGGTTTCTGTTGCTGATGGCATCTTCAAAGCCAAGGGCAAGCTGGGCGAACTGACCGTTCCGGTTTCCCGTCATGTGGAAGTCAAGATCGAAGGTAGCAATGTTTCTGTTGCTCCGCTTGGTCGTCGTTCGCGTGAAAACTGGACCATGTGGGGAACCACCCGCGCTCTGATCGCCAATACGGTCAAGGGTGTGTCGGACGGCTTCACCAAGGGGCTTGAAATTCAGGGTACGGGTTTCCGTGCTGCTGTTCAGGGCTCGAACCTGGTGATGAACCTCGGCTTCTCGCACGATGTTGTCTATCCGATTCCGGAAGGCATCAAGATCACCACGCCGCGTCCGACCGCGATTGTCGTTGAAGGTAACGACAAGCAGCGTGTTGGTCAGGTTGCGCTCGATATCCGCAGCTTCCGCAAGCCTGAGCCTTACAAGGGCAAGGGTGTTCGGTATGAAACCGAGGTTCTGCGTCGCAAGGAAGGTAAGAAGAAGTAATGGCAACGCAGCAAGGATTGCAGGAACGCCGCCGTCAGCGGCTGCGCTTCCAGCTTCGTCGCAAGAGCGGCGGCCGGCCGCGTCTGTCGGTCTTCCGTTCCAGCAAGCACATTCACGCCCAGATCATCGACGATGCACAGGGCCGTACGCTCGCCAGCGCCTCCACGCTGGAAAAGACGCTTCGCGATGCTGGCAAGACCGGTGCCGACGTGTCTGCGGCCACGGCTATCGGTAAGCTGATTGCCGAACGCGGTGTTGCAGCCGGTGTGAAGACTGTCGTGTTCGATCGCGGCTCTTATCTGTATCATGGCCGGGTCAAAGCCCTGGCAGAGGCTGCCCGTGAGGGCGGACTCTCGTTCTAAGGAGATCACACATGGCACGTGAGCCAAGAGAAGGCGGCCGTGGTGGTCGTGAGCGCGAGCAGGGCGATGATCTGATCGACAAGCTCGTCACCATCAACCGTGTTGCCAAAGTCGTAAAGGGTGGTCGCCGTTTTGCGTTCGCTGCCCTCGTTGTTGTCGGTGACCAGAAGGGTCGCGTTGGTTACGGTGCGGGCAAGGCTCGTGAAGTTCCCGAGGCAATCCGCAAGGCAACCGAGCGTGCAAAACGCACGATGATCCGTGTGCCGATGAAGGAAGGCCGTACCCTCCATCACGACACGTTCGGTCATTACGGTGCTGGCAAGGTTGTTGTTCGTGCGGCTGAAGCTGGTACGGGTATCATCGCTGGTGGTCCGATGCGTGCAGTGTTCGAAAGCCTCGGCGTCAATGACGTTGTGGCCAAGAGCCTGGGAACGCGGAACCCGCACAACATGATCAAGGCAACGTTTGCTGCCCTCGAAAAGGCCAGCAGCCCGCGTCATGTTGCGTCCCGTCGCGGCAAGAAAGCTGCTGAACTGTTTGGCAAGCGCGAGCAGGGCCAGACGGAAGCGGAGGTGACAAATGGCTGAGAATGGCAAGACCGTTCAGGTTACGCAGATCGCTTCGGTCATCGGTCGTAAACCGGGCCAGGCTGAGACCATCATTGGTCTTGGTCTGCGTGGAATTGGTTCCACGCGCACGCTGGAGGACACTCCGGCCGTGCGTGGAATGATCCGCAAGGTTGCCCACCTCATCAAGGTGGAGGGTTGAAATGAACCTCAACGAACTGCGTGACAACGAGGGTTCTCGTTATCGCAAGAAGCGTCTTGGACGTGGTATCGGGTCCGGCAAGGGCAAGACGTCAGGCCGTGGCGTCAAGGGTCAGAAGGCTCGTGAAGGCGTCTCGCTCAATGGCTTCGAGGGTGGTCAGCTTCCGCTGTACCGTCGTATGCCGAAGCGTGGCTTCGTGAACATCTTCCGCAAGGAATATGCTCCGGTGAACCTCGGCGCGATCTCCAAGGCCATTGAAAGCGGAAAGCTGGACAAGGCTGCAACCGTCACTGAGGAGGCCCTGCGTAAGGCTGGTCTTGTCAACGGAAGCAAGCTGGCCGGTGTCCGTCTTCTGGCCCATGGTGACCTCTCGCATGGCGTGACCATCGAAGTTGCTGGCGCCTCTGCTGCTGCTCTGGCAGCAGTCGAGAAGGCTGGTGGTACCGTTAAGGTGCTCGAGACCAAGAAGGACGCCCAGGCTGAGGCCTGAGTTCTCTTCTCCCGGGCTTTGTCCGGGTTAGGGTTGGATAGTGAACAGCGTCCCGTGCTTATGTGCGGCGACGCTGTTTTCATGAAAGGACAGGTGGATGGCTTCCGCAGCAGAGCAGCTCGCCGCCAATCTCAATATGAGTTCGTTTTCCAAGGCGACCGAACTCAAGAAGCGCATCTGGTTTACTCTCGGAGCGCTGATCGTCTATCGACTTGGCACCTATATTCCGGTGCCCGGCGTCGATGCGACCGTGATGGGGCAGCTTCTTGCCCAGCATCAGGGTGGCATTCTGGGGATGTTCGACATGTTCACGGGCGGTGCGCTTGGGCGTATGACCGTGTTCGCATTGAATATCATGCCGTATATCAGCGCCTCGATCATTATTCAGCTTCTTTCCACGGCGCTTCCTTCCATGGAAGCGATGAAGAAGGAAGGTGAGGCGGGTCGTAAAAAGCTCAATCAGTACACGCGCTATCTTACTGTGTTTATCGCTCTTTTCCAGGCTTACGGCATTGCCGTCGGGCTTGAAAACATGACGGCGCATGGTGCGAATGCTGTGGTAGCTCCGGGAGCGTTCTTCATTGCCTCCTGTGTGGTGACGCTTGTCGGCGGGACGATGTTCCTGATGTGGCTGGGCGAGCAGATTACGTCCAGGGGTGTCGGGAATGGCATTTCCCTCATTATCTTTGCGGGTATCGTCGCCAATCTGCCGAATGCTCTGGCCAGTCTTTTCGAACTGGGACGGACAGGAGCGCTTTCGCCAATTTTTGTGGTGATTTTTCTGGTTCTGGCGATTGCTGTCATTGGCTTCATCGTCTTCATGGAGCAGGCACAGCGTCGCGTTGTGATTCAGTATCCCAAACGTCAGGTTGGGAACCGTATTTTCGGCGGTGACTCCACCCACATGCCGCTGAAGGTCAACACTGCTGGCGTTATTCCGCCAATTTTCGCATCATCCGTATTGCTGATTCCTGTGACCATTTCCGGTTTCATGAACGGTCATTCGATGCCGGGATGGCTCTCCATTCTGGGGCAGCAGCTTGGCCAAGGGCAGCCGCTCTACATGCTGTTCTATGCTGCGATGATCCTGTTCTTCTCCTATTTCTATGCGGCGATTACATTCAATCCCGAGGAAACGGCAGAGAACCTGCGGAAGCAGGGGGGATTCATTCCGGGGATTCGACCGGGTGCGAGCACGGCAACGTATTTTGACAAGATCCTGTCCCGTCTGACCGCGATCGGCGCTCTGTACCTGGTTGTGGTGTGTCTGTTGCCGCAGATCCTGATCAGTAAATATAATGTCCCGTTTTATTTTGGGGGCACGAGTCTGATCATTATCGTCTCGGTCACGATTGATACGGTCACGCAGATTCAGTCTCATCTGGTGGCGCATCAGTATTCGGGTCTGATCCGCAAGCAACGCAGTCGCGGAAGCCGTGGCGGAGTGCAGGGAGGCACGAGGCGTCGATGAACATCATTCTTCTTGGGCCGCCCGGAGCCGGTAAGGGAACGCAGGCCAAACGGCTTGAAACCCTCTATGGCTTCAAGCAGATTTCCACGGGCGATATGCTGCGCGCTGAAGTGGCCGCTGGTTCGGCAATTGGCAACGAAGCCAAGGCGATCATGGAGAAGGGACAGTTCGTTCCAGACCCGATTATCGTTGCCATGATTCAGAACCGTATCGCACAACCGGATTGCCAGCGTGGATTCATCCTTGATGGCTTTCCCCGGACAGAAAGTCAGGCCGAGGCGCTCGATGCGATGCTGTCTCTGCGTGATCTGACAATCGGTGCGGTCATTCTGCTGGACGTCAACGAAGACGAACTTGTGGAGCGTATCGCCAGTCGCAGAGGCGAGGACGGAACGCGGCGTCCGGACGACAACCCCGAGGTCGTCCGTGCGCGTCTTGACGTCTATCGCAAGCAAACCGCTCCGATCCTTCCTTATTATGAGAAAGCCGGGCGTCTGCTTCATGTTGACGGTATGAAAGACGTTGAAAGCGTTGGCGAAGCGATTGATGCCATCGTCACAGGCGCGGCAAAAAACTGAGTTTCAGACAGATATCACGAAAAAGTGATCTCTATTATTTGACTCAGGTGGGGTGGGCAGTCTATTGCGCGCCCTCGACATAGGTGTAGCCAAACTGTTCGTGCGTCTGCCGGAATCGGTAGGCAGCAGGTTTGGCTACAAGATCATCGACCTGGCCATGGCTGGGGATATAACAGTCTGAAGCGGCTCCGGGCCGTTTCAATGGGAGTAACAAGCGTGGCACGTATTGCCGGCGTAAACATTCCGACCAACAAGCGGGTCGTCATTGCCCTGCGTTATGTCTATGGCATCGGTCCGGCGACAGCGCAGTCCATCTGCACGAAGCTCGAAATTCCCGATGCCAAGCGCGTCAACGAGCTGTCTGACGACGAAATCGTCAAGATCCGCGAACTGATCGATTCCGAACTGCGCGTCGAAGGCGATCTTCGTCGTGAAACCGCAATGAACATCAAGCGTCTGATGGACCTCGGTTGCTACCGTGGCCTTCGTCACCGTCGTGGCCTCCCGGTCCGCGGTCAGCGTACGCACACCAATGCCCGTACCCGCAAGGGCAAGGCTGTGGCGATTGCAGGCAAGAAGAAGGTTACGCGCTAATCCGCGCCTGATTTTTTTCATCGACGTTTTGCTTAAACTTTTAGGACGACCTCTCTCATGGCGAAGGCCGCTGCTCCGCGTATCCGTAAAAAGGAACGCAAGAATATCATTTCCGGTGTTGCTCACGTGCTCTCCACGTTCAACAACACCATGATCACCATTTCTGACGCACAGGGCAACGCGATTGCTTGGTCGTCGTCGGGTGCGCAGGGCTTTAAAGGCTCCCGTAAGTCCACGCCGTATGCTGCTCAGGTCGCTGCAGAAGATGCCGGTCGCAAGGCACGCGAGCATGGCATGGAAACGCTTGAGATCGAGGTCTCCGGTCCGGGTTCGGGGCGTGAAAGCGCGCTTCGTGCTCTTCAGGCCGTAGGGTTCAACATTACGTCCATCCGCGACATGACGCCCGTGCCGCACAATGGCTGCCGTCCCCGGAAGCGTCGTCGCGTCTGAGTGATGCTGTGCTGCGTATCGCGTGCGATACGCAGCATCTGTAAGTGATTGCATCTTTTACCGCACCGATGGTGCGGGCCCAGGTGCCGCCAATCCCCTTGGCGTGCTTCGTTGTTTGAAAGGCCACGACCTTGGTTCTCCAGAAAAACTGGCAGTCCCTCATCAAGCCGGAGAAGCTTGAAGTCGAGCCCGGACCGGTTGCCTCGCGCATCGCCACTGTCGTGGCCGAGCCTTTGGAACGCGGCTTCGGCATGACGCTCGGTAATGCACTGCGTCGTATCCTCCTGTCGTCGCTGCAGGGTGCTGCCGTGACCGCCATCCAGATCGATGGCGTGCTGCATGAGTTCTCCGCCGTGCCGGGTGTGCGTGAAGACGTCACGGACATCGTCCTGAACGTCAAGCAGCTTGCTCTTCGCATGCATGGTGAAGGCCCCAAACGCATGATCCTGACGGCCACTGGCCCGGGCGAAGTGACGGCTGGCCAGATCCAGGCAGGTCATGACATCGAGATCATGAATCCCGATCTGGTGATCTGCACGCTCGATGACGGCGTGAAGCTCGGCATGGAATTCACCGTCAATATGGGCAAGGGCTATGTTGCAGCAGCAGCAAACCGTCCCGAAGATGCTCCGATTGGCCTGATTCCCATCGATGCGATTTATTCGCCAGTCCGTCGGGTTTCCTATAAGATCGAGCAGACGCGTGTCGGTCAGGTCACTGACTATGACAAGCTGCTGTTGACAGTTGAGACCAACGGTGCGGTGACACCCGAAGACAGTCTGGCTCTTGCAGCCCGGATTCTTCAGGATCAGCTGCAGCTGTTCATCAACTTTGATGAGCCGCGTCCGGTCCAGCATGAAGAGCCGCAGGATGACCTGCCGTTCAACCGCAATCTTCTCCGCAAGGTTGACGAACTCGAGCTGTCGGTGCGTAGCGCCAACTGCCTTAAGAACGACAACATTGTTTACATTGGCGATCTGGTGCAGAAGTCCGAACAGGAAATGCTCCGTACGCCTAATTTCGGGCGCAAGTCGCTCAACGAGATCAAGGAAGTTCTCACCGGTATGGGGCTGTCGCTCGGCATGAGCGTCCCAGCCTGGCCGCCCGAGAACATCGAGGATCTGGCCAAGCGTCTCGACGAGACGTTCTGAGAACTTTCAAGGTAAGGAAAACTAGCAATGCGTCATGGTGTGAGCGGGCGTAAGCTCAATGTCACCTCTTCTCACCGCGCTGCCATGTTCCGCAACATGGCCGTGGCTCTCATCAAGCACGAGCAGATCACGACGACGCTCCCGAAGGCGAAAGAACTTCGCCCGGTCGTCGAAAAGCTGATCACGCTCGGCAAGCGTGGTGATCTGCACGCCCGTCGGCAGGCCTTCGCGCAGCTGCGTGACGATGCCGTCGTGACGAAGCTGTTCTCGGCTGTCGCCGAGCGTTACAAGGGACGTGCCGGTGGCTACTCCCGCGTTCTGAAGGCTGGCGTGCGTTATGGCGACAATGCCGATATGGCCGTGATTGAACTGGTCGATCGCGATGTCGCTGCGAAGGGCCAGGACAGCGGACCGAAGCAGAACGTTGCTGCGGAGCAGGAAGCCGCCTGAGGCTCCTGTTTTTGAAGCATTAAAAAAGGCCGGGGCAGGAATGTCTCGGCCTTTTTTGATTCGTGGTTTCTTGGTCACGTAAGTGTGTGATATGTAGTCAGCACTCTTTGCAGAATCTTTCCTGTCTCTTTCAGAGGCAGTCTGAATTTCCGCTCCTTCACAAGGCGCGGGTTCTCCCTTTTGAAGAATGCTCCGTCGTTCTTTTTCATAGGGGCTGCATCATTCTGAGAAACAGGCCCGAGCACTCTCGTAGGGCCTGCCACGACGCATCGAATATGTATCCCGGCAATGAGGCCCGGATGGGTTCGTGATGCGTCCAGCGTTTGGAGAGCGTTATAATGTCTGAATCTTCCCCTCCAAAACATGGGTTGGCGGAAACCCTTGGAATACCCAGAGCCCTGTTCTGGGCGTTCGTGGGACAGCTCCTGTTCATGGTCGGTGATGGTGTGGAGGCGGGGTATCTCGATACCTACATGCTCCATCATGGCCATACGCAGGGTTTCGTGAATGAAATGTTCACGTTTTATGGCATCACCGTGATGATCGCCGCCTGGTTCTCCGGGCCTCTGTCGGATCTCATGGGACCGAAGAAAGTCATGTGGCTTGGTCTCATTCTGTGGAGCGTGCTTGAAGTCGGGTTCCTGGCTCTGGGACTTGGGCCAAACAGTGGGCCGATGATCCTGCTGTTCTATACGCTGCGAGGGTTTGCATACCCGCTGTTTGCGTATGGCTTCCTCGTCTGGATTGCTGCTGCAACGCCGACAGCCATGCTGGGCTCGGCCGCGGGCTGGTTCTGGTTTTCCTTTTCAGCAGGTCTGCCCACTCTGGGATCGCAATTCGCACGCTTTGCCATTCCGGAAATTGGCGAACTTCGCACCTTCTGGTGTTCCCTGGGGCTTGTGATTCTGGGTGGTCTTGTTGCGCTGCTGTTCACGCATGAACCGACGGGTAAGAAACGCCTTCTGCCGGACCATATTCCGACCAAGGATATTTTCTTTGGCTCCATGAGCATCATGTGGCGTGAGCCGAAGACGCTGATCGCGGGTATCGTTCGCGTGATTGATACATCTTCGGAATATGCGTTTCTCGCAATCATGCCCGCGTTTTTCGTGGATCATCTTGGCTTCTCCCTTGCCCAGTGGCTGAACCTCCTGTCGCTCATTTTCCTGAGCAACATCTTGTTCAACCTTGTCTCGGGCATGGTGGCCGATACGCTTGGACACCGGTTTGTCGTGGCCGTTTTCGGTGGGATCGGTGGTTTCGTAGCCATTCCGCTGTTTTATTATGTGCCGCTCTGGTTTCCGGGAAATTTCTGGGCCGTGGCCGCAGCAGGAATTTTCTATGGCGCGACCGTCGCGGCTTTCGTGCCGCTGTCAGGCTTAATGCCGCAGATCTGCCCACGCGAGAAAGCAGCGGCACTGTCCATCCTTGGTCTGGGCGCCGGTGCGTCCACATGGGTCGGACCGGCTGTTGTTGCTGGTTGTGAAGCGGTTTTCGGACCGGGCATGCAGTATGTGATCTGGACGTTTGCGGTGATCTATCTGCTGTCTGCCGGGATGACGATGGCTCTGACCATCTCTCCTGAAGCGCAGCGCTATAATGAAGAAGCCGCACGTCGGGGCGAAGATGCTCCGGCAGTCGGTCACTGAGTGGACGGTCTCATTCAGATCATCCCTTAAGTGTTCTGACGATGTAAAAGAAAAGGCAGTCCGATAGCGGACTGCCTTTTCTTGTGTTGGGAGGATGTCATGGCGGGAAGAAGATTTACGAACACGGATTCGGAGCGCTTGCAGCCCGGGATGATCGAGAGTTCCTGTAAAAGCGCGCTCGTAACAAAAATTTCTCGGGTAACAAAAGAAACGGAAGCACTTGTCAGTGATCTGATGGTGGATCAGCCACTCTTCTGGCTGTTGGCCGCATCTTTTATCGGGTTTTTCCTGGGAAAGCGTCTTTTAAGAAGAAATTAAACTTCCGCACGTGCGTGACGTTACGACATGACCACGAACTCTTGGGCAAGGAACTGCCGTCATGCTGCACTACGCGATTGTTTTCTTCATCATTTCCATCATCGCCGGCGTTTTCGGTTTCTCAGGCATCTCTGCCGCCACAGCAGGCATTGCCAAACTGTTTTTCATTCTCTTTCTGGTTCTTGCGGTGCTGGCCATTCTCGCAGGTGTGGCAGGACTGCACGCGCTCTGATCACCTGATACGATGCTGATATGAAGAGGGCGGGTGCCGATGGCCCCGCCCTTTTTTATGATCTTTAGTTCCCGTTCTTGTCCCTCTGGATGAAGGAAGGCAGGAACGGATTATCCGTCTGAAGCGAATTTTTGCTTGGAAGCTGTTGCGTCGTCCAGCCTCCGCCCAGATCCGTCATGAGCTTGACCTCGGCGAGAAACTGCTGCTGCCGCACGCTGAGCTGGGTTTCCTGATACTGAAGGGCGTTCTGTTCGGCGGTGATGACCGTTGTGTAGATCTGCGTTCCGGCGAGATACTCGTTCATGGACACCTGAACGGCGCTTTCGGCGGTTTTCACGGCAGCATTCTGTAAGGCAAGCTGCTGATCGAGATAGCGCAGGCCGGACATCTGGTCCTCGGTGTCCTGAAGGGCTGCGAGAACCGTCTGGCGGTAGGTGGCAACGGCATTGTCGTAATCGGCTTCTGCGCTGCGCACCGCAGCAGAACGCGCGCCGCCCTGGAAGATGGTCTCGCTCGCCGCTGCACCGAGGCTCCATGTGCGTGTAGCGGTCTGGATCAGCTGTTCAAGAGGATTGCCGCTATAGCCATAAGACGCGGAGAGCGTGACCTGTGGGAAGAACGCGCCGATCTCGTACCCGATTTCCGCATTATAGGCTTCCATATTGCGCTCTGCCTGTGCCACGTCCGGACGACGCTGAAGCAGCATGGAGGGTACGGCGACGGGTGCGGCGGGGATCGTCTCGGGGAGGGGAGAGGCTGCCAGTGTGAGTTCTGCTGGAGCCCGGCCCGTCAGCATGGCGATGGCGTGCTCGTACTGTGCGCGGGCGATATGGGCGTTTGACAGGCTGGCCTGCGTCGATTGCAGCAGGTAGCGGGCCTGAAGAACGCTGGTCGGATCCGCGACACCGGCATCAAGCTGGTTCTGGAGGATTTCCAGATTGTGGCGATAAAGATCCACGTTACGGGCATAAAGCGCAATCAGACTGTCCTGATAGCGCAGATCGAAATAATCCTGTGCGAGCTGGAGCTGATAGGACAGCCGCATGTTCGCAACGAGGGCGGCGTCAGCCTGGGTGGCGGCCACCTGCTGCTGAACCTGCCGACGGATCATGCCCCAGACGTCCACGGTCCAGCTTGCGGACGGTCCGGTGGTCCATGTGTTGGACGTGTAGGACTGGCTGGACGTGTAGGGAATGCCGTTACTGGCATTCGAGGTGCTGCCGCCCTGTGAGTTGCGGTTGAAGCTGAACTTGCCGCTCAGGGTCGGGAAAAGCTGCGCGCGGATCGAATCAATCGTTGCGGCCGCCTTGCGGTACTGCGCTTCATATTCTTTCAGGCTCTGGTTGGACGTGGCCACGCGTTCTTCAAGGTCGTTGAGAACGGGATCGTTGAAGATCGTCCACCAGTCTCCTTTGGGCATTTTCGCAAGATCGGGGGCAGCCATCTGCCAGCCCGGCGGCGGAGGCGCTTCCTTGAATTTGGCGGAGATGATGGCTTTCGGACGATGATAGTTCGGCCCGACCATGCCGCCGATACAGCCGCTCAGGAAAGGCAGGGTCGCCGCCCCCAGCAGGGCAGTGCGCAGGGTGGATTTACGGAGGGCGGGCATCAGGACTGTGTTCCCCGGGCTGAAAGATGAAAAAAAGAGGCGACGTGGGCACGCAGACGGCCCATGGCGCGCCCGAACCGGTCGAGATACAGGAAAATGACGGGCGTGCTGTAGAGCGTCAGCAACTGGCTGACGACGAGGCCGCCGAGAATGGCGATCCCCAGCGGTCGGCGGAGTTCGCAGCCATATCCGTTGCCGATGATGAGGGGCACGGCACCGAACGCAGCGGCCAGAGACGTCATGAGGATGGGACGAAAGCGCAGATGGCTGGCCTGACGGATGGCCTCTCTGGCCGACAGCCCTTCACGCTGTGCCACGAGGGCGAAGTCGATCAGCATGATGGCGTTTTTCTTGACGATGCCGATGAGCAGGATCACGCCGATCATGGCCATGAGGGAGAATTCCTCGCCGCAGATCTGAAGTGCCAGAATGGCGCCGACGCCTGCGGATGGCAGCGTTGAAAGGATCGTCAGGGGATGGATCAGGCTCTCATACAGGACGCCCAGCACGATATAGACGGCGGCGAGGGCGGCGAGGATCAGCAGAACCTCACTCCCTGCGGATTTCTGGAAAGCCGCCGCGTTGCCCGCAAACCCGCCGTGAATGTCCGAGGGGACATGCAGCTTCACCATGGCGGCCTGGACGGCATCCACGGCCGTGCCAAGCGAGACGCCGGGTGCAAGGTTGAAGGATACGGTCGTGGCGACGGACTGTCCTTCGTGGCTGACGGTCAGGGCCGTGTTGGTATTGCGCTGGCGTGAGAGGACGGACAGGGGGACCATGTTGTCCACGCTGGTGGCGACGGCTGCACCGCTTGATGCCGATTTTCCACCTGCCAGCGCGTTGGCGACCGAGTTCTGATAGGACTGCTCACTCTGCGACAGGGTCGTGACAGTCGTCGTGGCACGGGCGCGGATGTTGTTCGACGCCGTTCCGCCTGCTGCTGTTCCGCCGGATGTGCTGATCCACATCTGTTGCAGCATCGACGGGTCCTGCCAGTAGCGGGGCGCGGCTTCCATGATGACGCGGTACTGGTTGAGATTGCCGTAGATAATGGAGGCGGCGCGCTGGCCGAATGCGTCATAGAGCGTATTGGAAATGAGCTGTGGCGTGACGGAATAGCGCGCTTCCGTGTCGCGGTTGATCGCGATGTTGATCCCCTGACCGCCCTGTTCCACGTCCGATGTCACGTCCATGAGTTCCGGCAGTCTGGAAAGCGCGGTTACGATCTTGGGAGTCCATTCGAACAGGTCTTCGGCGGAGGGCCCCTCAAGCGAATACTGATAGGCGGCGTCTCCGGGCCGCGAGCCCGTCCGAACGCTGCCGGGAGCCATCAGACGGAGCTGCGCGCCGGGAATGTGGGAGAACCTGCGGGTCAGGCGCTGGATGGTGGTTGCAAGATCGTCCGTACGTTCGGATTTGGGCTTAAGTGCGATGAACATGTTGGCCGAGTTGGCCGAACGTCCACCGACACCGCCCATGACGCCCACGACATCCCGGTCGGACGCGACGCTCTTCATGGCCTTGACCACGATTTTCTGAAGCGCCTGAAATGAGATCGACTGATCGGCAACCACACGCCCCATAATCTGCCCGGTGTCTTCGGAGGGGAAGAAACCTTTGGGCATTTTCACATACAGCACACCGGCCAGCACCAGAGTGGCGGGCAGGGACATCGCGATCAGGAACTGATGCCCCAAGGCCCAGTCCAGCGATTTGCCGTAACCCGACGTGGTGGCGCTGATCATGCGTTCGAGGAAACGGCCGGTTTTCTTCCACAGGCCCGGACCGTTATCGTCCGTGTGGGTCAGGAGCTGGGCGCTGATCATGGGTGTCAGCGTCAGGGACAGGAGCAGCGAAATGCAGAGCGTGATGACCATGGTCATCGCGAACTCATGGAACAGCCGCCCCGCGATCCCGCCCATGAGCATGATTGGCGCAAACACCACGATCAGCGAGACCGTGATCGAAACGACCGTGAACGCGACTTCGGTCGTGCCTTTGATGGCGGCGTCCTGCCGGTTGTAACCCATCTCCATGTAGCGCGCGATGTTTTCCAGAACGACGATGGCGTCATCGACCACGAAGCCCGTCGAAATCGTCAGGGCCATCAGCGACATATTGTCGAGCTGGTACCCCATCAGCGCCATGGCCCCGAAGGTCCCGACGATCGAGACCGGCACCACGATGGCCGGAACCATGATGGCAGAGAGGCTGCGCAGGAACAGCAGGACGACCACGACCACGAGTACGACGGCGATGACAAGGGTCTGTTTCGTATCGTCCAGCGAGGCCCGGATTGTTTTGGAGCGGTCGATCAGGATTGAAATATTGGTATTGCCGGGCAGGGCGGACTGAAGGGCTGGCAGGCGGCCGCGGATGCCGTCGATCGTCTTGATGACGTTCGCGCCACCCTGCGAGAAGACCGTACAGATAATGGCGGCATTTCCGTTCAGATACCCCGCCTGCCGGAGATCTTCGACGCTGTTTTTGACGTCCGCCAGATCCGTCAGGCGGACCGGCTGGTTGTTGCGATAGGCGATGACCAGATCACGATATTCCTCCGCATCCGTCGCCTGATCGTTGGTGGAGAGCATCATGCGCTCGCCATTGGCATCCAGAAAACCTTTGGGCGTATGGGCATTGGCGGAGGCGAGGGCAGCGCGCAGATCTTCGAAGCCGATCCCGTAATGGAACAGGCGCAGCGGATTGATTTCAACACGCACGGCGGGAAGGGACGCGCCGCGGATTTCCACATCACCGACGCCCTGAATCTGGCTGAGCTGCGGGATGAGGATGTTGCTTGCGAAATCGTAGAGTTCCTGCGGCGTCCGGGTGCTGGACGATAGCGTCAAAGCGAGGATGGGCGGACCGTTGGAGTTCGCCTTCATATAGGTCGGGTTGCTGCGCAGACTGGTGGGCAGATCCTGTCGTGCGCCTTGCAGGGCCGCTTCCACGTCACGCGCAGCACCGTTGATGTCCCGTGACAGGTCGAACTGAAGGGTGATGCGCGTCTGGTTGACCATGGATTCCGAGGTCATTTCCGTGACGCCGGAAATCGCCCCCAGATGCCGCTCCAGAGGCCCTGCGATCGTGCTCGCGATTTCGGACGGAGAGCCTCCGGGCTGGTTCGCGGTCACCATGATGACCGGAAAGTCCACGTCCGGCAGATCGGCGACGGGCAGGGCGAAATAGCCCATAACGCCGCCGATCACGAGAGCTACCGCCAGCAGCGTCGTGCCAACGGGCCTCAGGACAAAGAGGCGAACCAGATTCACGGAGCGCCTGTATGAGGGCTTGGAGTCTGGGGCTGCGACGGTGGGCTATGGCGGCGGTGGCGCTGTATGAAGGCGCGCGTTTTCGTCCCCAGTTCATCCATGAACAGATAGATGACGGGCGTGGTGAAAAGCGTCAGAAGCTGGGACATCATCAGGCCGAAAACGATGGCCACACCCAGCGGTCGGCGCAGTTCGGAACCGACGCCCGTACCGATCAACAGGGGCAGGGCGCCGAACAGGGCGGCCAGCGTGGTCATCAGGATCGGACGGAAACGGAGCATCGCCGCCTGCTTGATGGATTCAAGCGGCGTATGGCCTTCCAGACGTTCGGCTTCGAGGGCGAAGTCGATCATCATGATGGCGTTTTTCTTCACGATGCCGATCAGCAACACGATGCCGATGATGCCCATGATGTCGAGATCCATCCCGAACAGATAGAGCCCGATCAGCGCACCGATGGCGGCGGAAGGCAGGGTGGAGAGGATCGTGATCGGGTGGATATAGCTCTCATAGAGAATACCCAGCACGATATAGACCGCGATCACGGCTGCCATGACCAGCCAGACCTCGTTGGACAGCGACGAGCGGAAGGCAGCCGCCGTACCCTGGAAGGCGGTCTGGAATTCCGGCGGCAGACCGATCTGCTTTTCCACGCGCTCGATGGCGTTGGTCGCGGCCCCCAGCGAATAGCCGCTGGCGACGTTGAACGACACGGTCGTGGCCGGGAACTGGCCGAAATGGCTGATGAGCAGTGGGGCGAGGACATGCGTCATCGTCGTCACCTGCGACAGCGGCACAAGCCCCGATGTCGGCTGGCGCGTCGGGCCGGACGTGCTGCCACCGGCCTGCGAGGAAATGCCCGGCAGGTAAAGCTGGCTCAGGGATGTCAGGTCAGTCTGGAGTTTCGGATCGGCTTCCAGAATAACGCGGTACTGGTTGGACTGCGTGTAGATCGTCGTGATCTGGCGCTGGCCGTAGCTGTCATACAGCAGATTGTCGACCGTCTGCGGCGTGATGGAGTATCGCGCGCCGGTCGGGCGGTCGAGCGAAAGCTGGGCGACCAGACCCTCGGCCTGAAGATCGGACGTGACATCCCGCAGCGACGGTTCTTTGCGCAGGGCATCCACGAATTTCGGCACCCAGGTCTTGAAGGTGTCGTAATCCGGGTTTTCCAGCATGAACTGGTACTGCGTGGCGGAAATCGAGGAATCCAGAGACAGGTCCTGAATCGGCTGGACGTAAAGCTGCGCCCCGATCACCTGATCTCCGGTGGAGGACAGGCGACGCATGATGGCTTCGAGGCTGGACGTACGCTGGTCCCGCGGTTTGAGGTTGATCAGGAAGCGGCCGACATTCAACGTCATGTTCTGACCGTCGATACCCACGAAAGACGAGATGCTGGCGACGTCGGGGTCTTTCAGGATCACGTCTCCAAGAGCGGCCTGACGGCTCTTCATCCCTTCAAAGGAGATGGCCTGCGACATCACGGAGATGCCCTGAATAACGCCGGTATCCTGTGTCGGGAAAAAGCCCTTGGGGATGGTCCAGGCCAGAATACCGGTCAGAACAATCGTGCCGAGTGTGACCAGAAGGGTCGTGACGCGGAAGCGCAGCACGACATCGAGCCAGCGTCCGTAACCTGCGATCAGGGCGTTGATGCCGCGCTCGGTGCTATTGGACAGGCGGCTCCAGACCGTGTTTTTCGTGGATGGCGCATGCGTGTCGGACAGCAGACGGGCGCACATCATCGGCACCAGCGTCAGAGCGACGACGGCGGAAATGATGATGGTGATGGAGAGCGTCATCGCGAATTCATGGAACAGACGCCCGACGACATCCTTCATGAAGAGCAGGGGGATCAGCACGGCGATCAGCGAGACCGTCAGCGAGATAATGGTGAAACCGATCTCCCCCGCGCCTTTGAGCGCAGCGGTGTAGCGGTCTTCCCCAGCCTCGACGTAACGGGCGATGTTCTCGATCACGACGATGGCGTCATCGACGACGAAGCCGGTCGCGATCGTCAGAGACATCAGCGACAGATTGTCGAGCGAGAAGCCCAGCAGATACATCGCCGCCAGGGTTCCGATCAGCGACAGCGGAACGGAAAGGCTGGGAATGATCGTCGCCGGCACATTGCGCAGGAACACGAAGATCACGCCCACCACGAGAAGCATGGCGAGCGCCAGTTCGTATTCCACGTCACTGACCGAGGCGCGAATGGTCGTGGTGCGGTCCGTCAGAGGCGTAACGTCGATGCCCGGCGGCAGGTCGAGCTTGAGCTGTGGCAGGACGCGTAGCACGTTGTCCACGACGCCAATAACGTTTGCGCCGGGCTGGCGCTGCACGTTCAGGATCAGCGCAGGCGTGCGATTGGCCCAGGCGGCAAGCTGTGCGTTCTCCGCCCCTTCAACCACCGTCGCAATGTCGCGCACGCGGATCGGGCCGTTGTTCTGATACGCGATCACCTGATTCATGAGCTGTTCGACGGACTGGATCTGACCGTCGATGCGCAGGGAGGTGGAGCGCTTGGGACCGTCGAAGGTACCGGTCGGGGAGTTGACGTTGACCGTGCTGATGATGGTGCGCAGCGTGTCGATTGCGATGCCGTAAGAGGTCAGCTTCGGAATGTTGACCTGAATCCGGTACGCCTTGCGATTGCCACCCGACAGGGTGACAAGACCGACGCCGGAAATCTGGCTGATCTTCTGTTCAAGCCGCGTGTTGACGTAATCTTCGACTTCAGGAAGCGGCAGCGTTTTTGACGTGATGCCGAGCGTCAGGACGGGAGTGTCTGCCGGGTTGACCTTCGCATAGATCGGAGGGGCGGGCAGATCGCTCGGCAGCAGGGAAGTTGCGTTGTTGATCGCGGCCTGAACTTCCTGCTCGGCCACGTCCATCGACATGTCCAGCCCGAAGCGTAGCGTGACGACCGAAGCACCACCAGAAGACTGAGACGTCATCTGGTCCAGCCCGGCCATCTGGCCGAGCTGGGTTTCCAGTGGTGCGGTGACGGATGTGCTCATCACGTCCGGCCCGGCACCCGGATAGAATGTCGAGACCGTGATCGTCGGATATTCGACCTGCGGCAGGGCTGAGACGGCCAGAAAATGATAGCCGAGCAGGCCGCTCAGCAGGATGGCGAACATCAGGAGGCTGGTGGCAACCGGGCGCTCGATGAACAGGCGGGACGGATTCACGATCTTGATGTTCCCTGTTTGACTGTTCTGGACGTCGGTCAGTGGTTGCCGGTGTCGGCGGGTGAGGACGGGTCGTTCTTCTGCTGGGGCGCATCCGAACTCTGCTGTCCGTCACGATGATGACGGTGCTGGCTGGCGCTCTTGTGCTCGGCTTCCGTCGTCTGCGCTGCTGCGGACGAGGTGTCGGGGATGGAGACCTTCTGGCCAGGGCGCAGATGGCTGACGCCATCCGTCACGATCCGATCGCCGCTGCTCAGACCCTTTTCGATGACGGCGTTCGTGCCATCGGTCGTGCCGACCGTCACGGGCACGACTTCCACGGTCATGTCAGGCTTGACGCGATAGACAAAGCGTCCGTCCGGGCCTGTCTGAAGAGCATTTGCGGGCACAAGCAGGGCGTCATGCAGCGTCGTGACCAGCAGATGCGGGTTGACGAACTGGTTCGGGAAGAGGTGCTCGTCCTCGTTCGCAAAGATACCACGCATCCGGACCGTACCGGTTGCTGTGTCGATCTGACTGTCGAGCGCCTTGACGGTGCCGGTGGCGATTTTGTGAGTGTTGTCGCTGTCCCATGCTTCGACGGATAGTTCGCCGGTCTTGTCCAGATATTTCATGACCTCCTGCAGCTGGTTCTGCGGAACCGTGAAGATCACGGAGATGGGCTGCATCATCGTCAGGATGGTAAGACCGCCGGACTGGCCAGCCGTCACATAGTTGCCGACGTCGAGCACGCGAATACCGACACGGCCCTCGACAGGCGCAATGATGTGACAGTACATCACGTTCAGTTCGGCATTGCGGACATTGGCCCGGTCGAATTCGACCTGACCTTCAAGCTGCTGCACCGTGAACTCCTGATCGCGCGCCGTCATGGCGGAGGTCGAGTTCTGTTTGATCAAGCGCTGGTAACGGGCGTTGTCCACACGGGCCTTTTCAAGCTGCGCCATATCGGCGGCCAGTGTGCCGCGATACTGGGCGAGCGTGGCCTCATAGGGGCGCGGGTCGATCAGTTCGAGTTCGTCACCCTTATGGACGTGCTGGCCTTCCTTGTAATAGACGGCCGAGATATGGCCGTTGACGCGCGGCGTGATCGTCACGTTTGTCACGGGGACGACTGTGCCGAGCTCCTGAAAGATCACGGGCATGTCGCCAGTATGGACGGTTGCGACGGCAACGGGCTGCACGCTTCCGTCGGCTGCGGCACCACGACCATGTTTGTGCGTTGCCCCATGAGGGCGGAAGATCGCGAACAGGATCAGAAGAGCAATCAGAAGAACAACGCCCCAGAGGATCCAGCGCCGACGGCGGGACCGCGCAGGAGGGGGAGAAGACTGGGCGGTGCTGTTCGTAAGGCGGTCGCTGGAGCTGGCCGTCTGCTGATCCATGGTGGTTCTGTCTTTCCGCATAGCAGAGCACAGGGCTCTCAGGCGACGATGTTATGTGTTTTCATGCTTATACGGCAGGAGGCCAGCGCCTGCCATGACGCGACCTTAAATCCTGTTCAGTTTTGGTAATGAAAATCAAAATGACCAAAAATGATACTTTTCGTTACATTTGTGGATATGAGGTTCGCCGTAGGGCTTGTCTCTTTTCGGTGCAACGATCATATCGGGTTGGAACCGGATGTCTCTGTTATGCGTTTGCATTGAGGACAGGTTAATCCGGACAGAGGAGAACAAAATGGCCGATACAACTGAAACGAAGGTCGAAGGCCTTGTGGATGAAGCCAAGGGCAAGCTCAAGGACGGTTTTGGCGGCTTGACCGGCGATGCGAAGCTTCAGGCCGAAGGCAAGTTCGATCAGCTTTCCGGCATGGCACAGCAGGAATTCGCCGATCTGTACGACGAAGGCGAAACCAAGCTCGAAGCCGCAACGGCTTTTGTGCAGGATCGTCCGCTGATCTCGCTGGTGATCGCCACGGTTGTCGGAATGATCGTTGGCGGTCTGCTGTTCGGCCGTAAAAGCGATTGAGGTCCAACAGGCGTTTCGACCATAGGGACGTCTTTGTGCTAGAAGCCTTCCGGAGTAATCCGGGAGGCTTTTTTCATGGAATGGTTTTACGACAACAACGGGCAGCAGGCCGGTCCAGTCTCCCGTGAGGAAATCCTGCGCCTCATCATGCAGCGGCAGATCAAACCTGAAACGCTCGTCTGGACACAGGAATTCGGCTCAACTTGGCGTCCGGCCAGCGCGGCGGGGCTCGTCTCTCCGCTGACGGGACTTCTGCGGATGTCTGCGGGAAGTTCGGAGCACTGGGCCTGGGCGCTTCTGGTGGGGCCGTGGCTGATCCAGCGCCTGACGTTGCTGATCCTGGACTGGCGCCAGATCCCGGACAGTGGCCGGGTAGGGCCGCTGTCCGTCGTCGGGATGATGTCGCTGCTCCTGTTCTTCATATCGTTCATGCTGGACCGCAATTCCCTTCGCGAAAGCGGAAAGACACCGCCGGGTTTCTGGTGGTGGCTGTTTCTGCCGGGATATTTCTGGAAGCGGCGCCAGATCGTCGGCCGGGGGCTGTCGCTGCTGATCGTCAGCCTGGTGCTTCTTGCGGTCAATGTGACGGAGAAAATCTATCAGTTCCCTCAGATCGAGAAGGAACTTCAGATGCAGCATGGACAGACGGCTCAGCCCGCTCCATCGGCTCCATCAGAGCCCGGTCAGGAAAACCAGCAGGAAGAGCTCTGACACCGTAGGTAAAAGAGTCTTTCCCACCACACTTGACATATTAAACTTAGAACAAACGCATTTTTGGGCTTCCCTTTCGAGTCGCCATGATTCAAAACCGATTCGGTCACCTGATTTCGCGGTGATCTGTCGGGGAGACGCTCACAAATGCCGGATTACGCCCTGGAAGCTGCCCATGGGGGGCTGGTCGTCGGGATCGACGAAGTCGGGCGTGGTCCTCTGGCCGGGCCGGTTGTGGCCTCTGCCGTGGCTTTTACGGCACCGCCGTCTGACACTCTGTTTGCCCTTCTTGATGATTCCAAGAAATTGACGGCCCGGCGCCGGATGCTCGCCTATGAGGCCCTGATGGCCGACGAACAGGCGCTAATCGGCATTGGTGCGGCATCCGTTCTGGAAATCGAGCAGATTAATATCGCCCAGGCCTGCTATCTGGCCATGCGCCGGGCGCTGTCCCGGCTCGGCCGAATGCCGGACCTTGCCCTCGTGGACGGCAAACATGCTCCGAAACTGCCCTGTCCCATCAAGATGGTGATCGGTGGCGACGGGATCAGTCTGTCCATTGCCGCAGCCTCCATTATCGCAAAGGTAACGCGCGACCGCCTGATGGCGCGTCTGGCCATGCGTCATGATGCCTATGGCTGGGAGCGCAATGCGGGATACGGCACGGCCGCGCACATGCAGGGCCTGAAACTCCGTGGGGTGACACCTCATCACAGGCGCGGGTTCGCGCCGATACGAAACATGATTGAAGCAGAGGCACACGCAGCATGAGCGGTGAATTTCCCGTCGACCAGATCCTGCGTGGAGAATGCATCGAAACGATGAAGACGCTGCCCGATGGGAGCGTGGACTGCATTTTCGCCGATCCGCCGTACAACCTCCAGTTGCGCGGTGAACTGCGCCGTCCGGACGAAACCGTTGTGGATGGTGTGGACGACGACTGGGACAAGTTCGCGGATTACGCGACCTATGACAATTTCACGCGCGAATGGCTCAGAGAAGCGCGCCGGATTTTGCACAAGGACGGCACGATCTGGGTCATTGGCTCCTATCATAATGTCTTCCGTCTAGGCGCGATTATGCAGGATCTGGGGTTCTGGATCCTCAACGACATCGTCTGGCGCAAATCCAACCCGATGCCGAATTTCCGCGGGCGGCGTTTTACGAACGCGCATGAGACGCTGATCTGGGCGGCACGTGGTCCGCAGAGCAAATATCGATTCAACTATCAGGCTATGAAGGCCCTGAACGACGATCTTCAGATGCGCTCTGACTGGTATTTGCCGCTCTGCACGGGCAATGAGCGCCTAAAGAACGAACATGGCCTGAAACTGCATCCGACACAGAAGCCGGAAAGTCTGCTGCATCGCGTTCTGGTGGCGTCGACCAATGCCAATGATGTGGTGTTGGACCCGTTCTGCGGAAGCGGTACGACCCCGGCAATGGCCAAGCGTCTGGGGCGTCATTACATCGCCATCGAACGGCACCCGGATTATGTCAAGGCAGCGCGTGAGCGTGTGGCGCGTGAAGAGCGTCTGACCTCCGAACAGCTTGCAACGACGCCCGCCCGGCGAGAAATGCCGCGTATCCCGTTCGGAAGTTTCGTGGAGACGGGCGTTCTACCCGCAGGGACGGTGCTCTACGATCGGCAGAAGCGTCTGAAAGCAACCGTGACCCCGGATGGTACGCTCGTATCGGGCAACCAGCGCGGCTCTATTCACAAGCTCGGCGCAGGTCTGACGGGCGCGCCGTCCTGCAATGGCTGGACGTTCTGGTATTTCGAGCGCGACGGTCAGTTCGTTCAGATCGACGTCCTGCGTCAGGAAAGTCAGGCGCTGCGCAACGTCGGCTGACGGAGAATCAACACTCATAAAAAAAAGCCGGAGAAAATTCTCCGGCTTTTTTTATGTCTGGATCAGGAGCGTTTAGTGCCCTGCAAAGCCGAGGAAGCCGATTGAAGGATCGGCCTTGCCGCCGCTTGCGTCGAAATGCGAGGAAGCTGCGACGGCGGCGCGTTTGGGCGTGACGGATTTCCCGCCGATCGTCAGATGACCGCTGCCGTTCTTCATCTCCACACCCTGATCGGACACGCTGTTTTCGATCTTGCCGTCCGGATTATAGGTCCGCATCGACAGCAGCAGGAACATGATGTCCTTGCGGTTCAGGTCGATGGCCATGTCCAGCGGCGTCTGGTCCAGAACATTGTGCCCACCCATATCGGCGCCGCGGTTGAGCGCTTCTTTCGCCGCGTTGAGGGAGCCACGGTTGATCGCATCGAACAGAGCGACAGTCGGGTTCACGTCGGCCCGGGCATGACCGGCATCGTCGTCGGAGGATTCTGCTCCCGGAAGAGCGGAAGGCGGCGCGGCGCGCTGGGCGGCCTTGCGGGCTTCGGCTTTCTTCTGGTTGGCCTCGGCTTCCTGTTCAGCCTCGGCGTCGTCGGCATCCTGAGCCTGGGCGTGATGCCAGGGTACGAGAATCGTCGGCGTCATTGCCAGAGCGGCAACGAGCAGCAGGCGGGGCAGGGTGGGGAGCAGTCGCATAAAACCAATATACTGTGATCGTTCGTCCTGCGCGAGTCTGCAGATGCCTCTCGGAGGTGCCGGATTGTGACATTTTTTCAATGACCTTCCCGCCACCAGCCGATTGCGAGGAAAATCAGTGCCGCAAGGAGGGCCGCCCATGCCGGAACGAGGTCCGTCGTCCGCGTCTCACCTGCGACAGCCGCCGTGGTGACGGGCAGGCCCATCCAGTCCGAGCCGCTCATGGCCGAGCCGATGGGAACCTGTTTCAGATGGGGCGTATGATCCGCAACCCACGCCACGGTTCCTCCCGATGCCTGAGCACTGGCGCCCATGATGGTCGCGGTGGCGCGCAGGTCCTGCCGCTCGATCGGGTCGTGAGAAACGGGGCTGGCGAAAGCAACCAGACCATCCTGCCGGACACTCCAGATGCCGGGTGTTGTGGCGGCCAGCGTGGCGTGCCAGACGCCATCCGTCTGTTTCAGGGTAACGGGTGTGCGCTTTCCGTCCGGCGCCGTGACGAAAGCCTCAGGCGAGACAGCCTGTCCCGCGGCGTGGCGCTCGATGTCGAGTTGACCGTTTTCGATCCGGGCCGTCAGGCGGTTTTCTTCAAGGTCCGGCTCTTTCATGAGCCAGTGTGACAGCCGCCGCAGAAGTTCGGCCTGCGGACCGCCACCGCCTTCGCCACGAGACCACAGCCAGAGCTGGTCCGACATGAGCATGGCCACGCGCCCCCGCTCAACACGGTCCAGCAGCAGAAGCGGCGCGCCATCCGGACCATGCATCAGGTCTTCGCCATGCGACTGGTCCGGCCGGAGGGCACGATACCAGGGGCCCCAGTCTTCCGTTAGGCCCGCCGTGACGGGATGGGTTTTGCCCAGAGCAGTCAGGGACGGACGGAAAGCCTGTGTGACGACCCCGTCCGTCCCGACATGGGCCGGAAGAATCTGTGCGAGGCTCGTATCCTGAAGGGTTCCCTCCTGCGTGAATTCAGGCCCAGCCGTCACCAGCAGTCCGCCGCCGTTGCGGACATAATCGGCGATATTGGTCAGGTATTCGTCTGGCAGAATGTTGCTATTGCGAAAGCCGTCCAGAATGATGAGATCGAAACTGCGGATCTTTTCCTGAAACAGTTCGCGGATGGGGAACGGAATCAGCGCCAGATCCGACAGCGGGGTGCCATCATCCGTGTTGGGGGAGCGCAGAATGGTGAAGTGGACGAGATCCACGGACGGATCGGCCTTCAGAAGCCGGCGCCAGACGCGCTCGCCCTGATTGGGAACGCCGGAGACCAGCAGCACCCGCAGCCGATCGCGCACGCCCCGGATCCGCACAACGTCGCTATTGTTTTCCGTAGACGCCTCGCCGGCCAGCGGCGAGACGGACAGGCCGACAAGCGTTTCGCCAGGATGCTGGACCGGGACCGTGATATCCTGTGGCGTGCCCGTCCGGATCGGGCGGGTTTGCGGCGGGGCATCGCCCGAGCGGATCGTGAGAACGGCGTCGGCTGCACCCGGAGCGCCCAGATCGTCCACCTGAACGCGGATTGTGGCGTTCTGTCCGACGATGGCATAGGGCGGCGTGCTCAGGATACGCAGGCGACGGTCCTGTTCTTCGCCCCGTGCCGTCAGCAGAAGATGCAGCGGCAGTTTCTGTCCGTCCGGTCCCTGAAAGCGTGCCGGGAGATGGGCCGGAACGTCATGATCCATGCCGTCCGTTACGACGATGGCACCTGCGAACCGGCCCTGCGGCAGATCCGCATGGTCCAGCGCCTCAAACAGGCGGGTGCCGTGGCCTGTGCCGCCGGGAACATCGACGCGATGCAGGGTCAGGCCCGGAAGACGGGCCGCGTCCTGCATGATCTGCCGTGCGGTCTGATCCGCGATGGTCGTGCGGGGCCCGACCTGCATCGAGGCTGAACGATCCACGACCAGCAGCGCATCCTGCGGCACCGGGCGGAGCACCGGATGAAGCGCACGCGGTCCGGACAGCCATCCCAGAAGGGCCAGAACAGCGAGAGCCCGCCAGAGCATCCCGCGCGCGCCACGAAGGGCACCGTAAATCGCGCCTGCAACACTCAGTGCGGCCAGCGTCGCCAGCAGCCAGACGGGCAGCATCGGAGAAAGGTCGAACATCATGGCGCGTCCTCCTCGTCGGCGGTGTCGGAACTGGGTGTGGCGGGTGTCGCATCCGGGCTGCCGAGGCGGCGGAGCATTTCAGGATACTGGGCCTGATCGTTCTTGTAGTTTCCGGTCAGGGCGTAGAGCACCATGTTCACGCCGAAACGATAGGCCTGCGTGCGCTGGTCTTCGCCCCCGGGAATGACGGCGAACGGATGGTTGCCCGACCCGTCCACGGCCCAGGCATGCGCCCAGTCGCCATTACCGATGATGACGGGGCTGACGTCATCATTCGCCTCGTCCCCGTTGCGCGCGACATAAACCGGCTGCCCGGCAACGCGACCGGGAAAGCCGCTGTGCAGCAGATAGAAGGTGTGGGCCAGAACGTGTTTGTCCGTCAGCTTGGCGAGTGGGGGCACGACAAGGCCATCGGTCACGCGCTGCAACGCAGCTCGGGCGGCGGCGCTGGTGCCGGAATCCGTGTCGGTGCCTGCGCCCTGTTCGTCGATCAGCAGGATCCCGCCATGTTCCATGAAGGTATTGAGCGCTTTCGTTCGTTCGGGATCGGGCTGCATATCTGGCGTGATCGGCCAGTATAGGAGCGGATAGAACGCCAGATCGTCCTTGCCCGGAACGACGCCATCGGGATGGCCGAGCGTCGCGGAACTGCGGGCGCTCGTATAGTCGGAGAGACCCTGAAGTCCTTCGCGGGAGACGGCGTCGATATCGTCATGGCCCGTAAGAACATAGGCCAGTCGCGTTTCGAGCGCGGCCTGCGGCACGGTTGCCGGAAGCGGAGGCGTTGTCTGTGCCGGAGTTTGAGCATGGGCCATCGGCAGAAGTAGCAGACCTGCAACCGCCAGGGCGCCGAGCAGACCGCGCCGCCGCAGGGACAGGATCAGATCCAGCAGCAGCAGTAGCAGACCCGCCGCCATCAGCGCGGGGCCGATCGGACGATCCGCATGCGCGCCATCAGGCAGAATCCGGGTGCCGAGCAAAGGCTCCTCTACCATCGGCGAAGCAGCGTCACCGAGATTGAGTGCGCGCGTTCCACGGGCTGGACCATAAAGCCCGGCAGGATGCGTGACGGAAACATCCGTATGCGCCAGATCCGAAGCGCGAATGGAGCGTGCAGCCTGTGGCGGCATGACGAGGCCTCCATCGCTGCCGACAATACGCCACGGTGCCAGTTCCGCCGGACCGCCGCCCGCCACGCCAGCGGAGCGTTCGATCAGACGCTCCAGCATGTCGGGAAACAGCCCCGAAAGCGGCACGTTGGACCAGTCGGGCGAGGGTGTGACATGGAACAGCACGATCTCTCCATTGCCTTCCGCGCGCGCAGTCACGAGCGGGGTGCCATCGCTCAGAGCCGCCCAGACATGATCCGTCAGCCCCGTCTCGGGCTTGGCCAGAACCTGTCGCGAAACGGTGACATCGGGCGGAATCGTCAGGTCCGAAAACGGCGAAGTTTCGGGGAACGGTGCCAGCGTCTGGGGTTTCCCCCACGACATCGGGCCACCCAACTGACGCATTCCACTCATGAGATGGACGGGGAGAAGCGCATCGGAGGTCGCGTCGGACGCGGCGGTCTGATCGGCGGCGAGACCCGGGCCTGCGAAGCGGACGAGCATTCCGCCATGCCGCACCCAGTCCAGAACGCGATGGCGCGTCTGCTCGCCCGAAAGCGCCCCATCCGTAGCAATCAGAACCGACAGGGGCGCGCCCAGCAGGGCCGTGGCATCGCCGCTATGCAGGTCCGCAATCGGTTGCAGGGCGCGATTGAGGAAGAACGCCGATCCGACAAGAGGTGTGGCGTCGCCGGGCGTCTGGAGAATACCGACCGGACGGCGGTGATCGGCCTGTCCCATCAGATGCACAGCGGCAGGGCCGGTCGCGCCTTCAAGTGTCAGACGATCGAGCTGGTTACGCAGCAGGGCGGGGAGGGAGAGCGTCTGGTCCTTGCCGGTCGTGAGGGGATAGGCCGCAAGTGTGCTGCCATTGGCGTTGACGGCATGCAGCGTCACGGTCCGGGCCGGGCAGGGCAGTGTGTCGACTTTTGCATGAAGCGCGCCGTCCTGACCTGTCGCGGCGTCAAGGCGCAGGATGTCACAGCCGTTCCAGCGCATATCCTGAACGGACCGCGCCTTCGCAAGTGCGCCACGCAGCGCGTCGTCTCCCATCGTAGCCAGACCGTCCGAGAGAATCATTACGCGCTGGTCCGACAGATCCCGGCCCCCGAGCAGCGCGGCCAGCGCCTGACGGTCCGTCGGCCAGGGCTGCGGACGTAAATGTGAGAGATGCTCGGACAGCGCATGGGGGTCATGCGTCGTGAAGGCTTCGGGAATCGCGCCGTCCGGCGCGCGCGCGGCATGCAGGAACGTGACGTCCTGACCGTTGCGGATCGCGGTTTCGCCAAGCGCAAGCGCTGCGGAAATGCGGTCGGTCCAGTGCGGAATGGCGGCCCAGCCATCGTCGAGAATGAGGGTCAGCGGTCCATTGCCGGTTTCGGTTTGATGCGGCGTCAGGACAGGGCGCGCCAGCCCGAAAATGATGAGGGCCACCGCCACCATGCGCAGAATCAGAAGCCAGAGTGGGGAACGGGCGGCGTCCTCCCGCCGGGCCGTGAGCCGGTTCAGGATGAGCAAGGACGGAAAGGACTGTTCCTGCGGCGCGGGTGGGGTTGCCCGCACCAGCCACCACAGCGCAGGCAGTGCGAGCAGACCAAGCAACAGGAACGGAGCAAGAAGGATCATCGGCCGCCTCCAAGCGCCATGTGCAACGCTAGAAGGGCCGGAAGCGGGTTCTGCGACGTATCATGCACGATGCAGTCGGCATGGAGCGACGCCGCACTCTGTTTGAGGGCCGCGAGATGCGCGTTCATCGCCTGCTCATAGGCCGGGCCGAGGCTTTCCATGGCGGGAAGAGTCAGAACACCCCCTTCGAGTCCTTCAAACCGGATTCGTCCTGTGCGTTTCAGTTCGCGTTCCGCCGGGTCGAGAATGCAGAGGAGATGGGTTCGTACCGGGCGGCTGGCGCAGGTCTTGAGAAACGTATCGATCCGGTCTTCGTCCCACAGGAAATCGCTGATCACCACCAGATCGGACCGTGGAGGAACCAGAGACATGCGGGGAAATTCTGGCTCATCCGCATCCTGACGCAGAAGGGATGCCGCCAGTCGCGGGAGAACCTGACGTCCGGCAAGGGCGCGTCCAGCCTCGATTCCGGTCAGCAGACCCGCGCGTTCGCCGCCGCGCAGAGACGCGGATGCCAGCGCCAGCGTGCAAAGCTGTGCGCGCTCTGCTTTGGTTGGCAGGGTATCGGAAGACCGCCACCGCATGGAGGGCGACGGGTCACACCACAGCATCAGCGACTGGGCGTTTTCGCGCTCGCGCTCACGGACCCAGAACGTGTCTTCAACTGGCGAGCGGGCAGACTGACGCCAGTCGATGGACGTTGCGGGCTCGCCGGCATGATAGGGCCGGAACTGCCAGAAATCCTCGCCCGGTCCTGAACGTCTGCGGCCATGAACACCGCTTTGCAGGCTGGCGGCGATCTTTTCGGCTTCAAGAACGAGTGCGGGCAGCGGCAGGCTTTCCGCCTGCGCGGTCGGAGCGCCGGAACTGGCGCCCCGGTTGCGGCGGAAGAAACTGCGCAGGGTATCGGACGGACTTTTCACGGCGATCAGAGGAGAGCCTGAGCCTGCTTGCGGATCAGGGCTTCGCTGTCCGTTCCGGCGGCACGGGCGCCAAAGCCCAGCCCGATACGATGGGACAGGACCGGGCTTGCAAGGGCGACAACGTCATCAAGGCTCGGCGCCAGACGGCCGTCCAGCAGCGCACGCGCACGGGTGGCGATCATCAGCGCCTGAGCCGCGCGAGGGCCCGGTCCGAATGACACGGCCTCCCGGACTTCCGGTGAGGCGGACGGATCTTCTGGGCGCAGCGAACGCGTCAGGCTCAGGATCGCATCCACGATCTGATCGCCAACCGGCAGACGCCGGACAAGGTTCTGGGCCGCGAGCAGACTTTCGGCATTCATCAGGGCAGAGACCGTCGGCGTCGTGGCGCCTGTCGTCTGAAGCAGCATCTGCCGTTCCGCGTCCCGGTTCGGAAAGCCGAGGCTGATCTGAAGCATGAACCGGTCGAGCTGGGCTTCGGGCAGGGGATAGGTGCCTTCCTGCTCTATCGGATTTTGGGTCGCGAGAACATGGAAGGGGCGCGGCAGGGCATAGTCCTTGCCCCCCTGTGTGACCCGACGTTCCGCCATGGCCTGCAACAGGGCGGACTGGGTGCGAGGGCTGGCGCGGTTGATTTCGTCGGCAAGCACAAGCTGGCCGAAGATCGGGCCGGGCAGGAAGCGGAAGGCGCGTCGTCCATCAGCATCCTGATCGAGAATTTCGGCGCCTGTGATGTCCGACGGCATCAGGTCGGGCGTGAACTGGATGCGCGTGGCGTCCAGACCCAGAACCTGTGAGGCCGTGTTGACCAGCAGGGTCTTGCCCAGACCGGGCGCGCCCATCAGAAGTGCATGACCACCGGACAGGATCGTGACAAGAACCTGTTCGATGACGCTGTCCTGGCCCAGAACAATGCTGCCGATGGCCTGACGGACATGATGGAGAACCGGAGCCAGACGATCGGCTTCTGCCACGTCCGCCTCGCCCCGCAGGGTGCCGGCGGAGACGCCGGAAGAATATTGCTGCTCGCTCATAATGCCAGTCTGACAGGTGTGGGGGTTTCATCAAGGCTCGATTGCACCCAAGTTGGTGTGAGAAGAGAGTTTTTATGCAGTTGGAGGGAAAATTGAGCGATCATCAGTTCCGGCAGGCGGCCCGGCCTGACGTCTTCGCGGCTCCAGATCCGCTGGTGGCACCGTCCTCCTTTCCCGACTGCTCGTCCACGGCCCCTCGAAAGCTGCCCTTTCTGATCCAGCGCGACGGGACGTGGCTGTATCGTGGCTCTGCGGTAAAGCGCAAAGCCATGCTGTGCATGTTCTCGTCCATGCTGACCCGCGATCCTGAAGGCATCTACTGGCTGAAAACGCCGATGGAACAGGGGATCATTCAGGTCGAGGACGCCCCGTTCGTGGCGGTCGAACTGGATTTTCGCGGAACTTGCGGTCGCCAGCAGAATCTCTGTTTCCGCACCAATATGGACGAACTGATCTGCATCGGCCCCGAACATCCGTTGTCCTGTGACTGGGACCGGCCTTCGGAAGAGTGTGCGGGGGTGCCTTACATCCATGTGCGGGATGGCGAAGGCGCCTTGCCAATCCAGGCACGGGTGACGCGCGCGGTTCATTATGAACTCGCGGCTCTCGCCGTTCCCGGTCATGTAAAAGGAAAGCCCTGTCTCGGTGTCTGGAGTCAGGACTGCTTTTTCCCGCTTTCGCGGCCTGCATGACACAGAGCTCTGGTCTGCTGGAGCGGCTGCCGGATCGGAAAGGTCTGGACCGGATCTGGAGTGTCCTGCCTGAGGCCCGTCTTGTTGGCGGTTCCGTTCGTGATTTGCTCGCAGACGTTCCTGTCCATGATCTGGACCTTGCGACTCCAGAGCCTCCCGAGGACGTTCAGCATCGGCTGAAAGATGTGGGAATCCGGGTGATCGCGACCGGCTTGTCCCATGGAACGGTAACAGCGGTGCTGGATGGTGTTCCGTATGAGATCACGACCCTGCGTCGTGACGAAGAAACGGATGGACGTCACGCAGTTGTGGTCTGGACGCAGGACTGGACGGAAGATGCGGCCCGGCGCGATTTCACGATCAATGCCATGTCGCTGGATCGTCATGATCGTCTCCATGACTATTTCGGAGGACAAGAGGATCTGAAGAATCGTCAGGTCCGTTTCGTGGGGGACGCATCGCGCCGGATTGCAGAAGACGCCTTGAGAGCACTGCGTTTCTTTCGGTTCGACGCGCGTTATGGAAACGGCAATCCTGACCGCGCTGCCTGTAAAGCCGTGTCAGAGCAACTCGGACTGATTGGGACGCTTTCTGCCGAAAGGGTCGCGTCTGAACTTTTGAGAATACTGTCGGGTCCGCGCCTTGCGGAAACAATCGCAGCAATGGCAGCGGTCGGCCTCTTGCCGGTGATCCTGCCGAACCCGGACCCGGTGGATTTGAATCGTTTGCTGAACTGCGGTGCTCCGGAAAATCCTTTGCTCAGGTTATTCGCCCTTTGCCATAAAAGCAGCCGGGAGTTGTCTGGACGACTGAAACTTTCCAACGCAGATGCGGCAAGAATTGAAGTTTGGGCTTCAGACAGACCGGTTTTGTCTCTGAGCATGTCTGACGATGACCTGAGACGGCTACGCGCGGAGCAGGAGCTGGATCCGCTTGTGGAGCGGAGCTGGCTACAACAGGCCCGTCTCGTGGGCGGACCTGACAGCACCTGGGATCGGTTTCGCTCCAGATTGCAGGCGCTGCCACAGCCGCAGTTCCCGTTATCGGGCAAGGATGCTCTTGCTCAGGGGATCCTGCCGGGGCCGGGAATGGGGCAGTGGCTGAAAAAAGGCCGGGACTGGTGGATGGCGCAGGGATGTCTGCCAGATCGGGCGCAGTGTCTGGCCTATCTTGCCGGATATCCGTGAGATCGCGGTTTCGTCCTTTTCGCAAGGTTTGCTACACCCCCGGACATGACGAAAACCACAGCCCTTGATACGGACAGCCGCGTCCTGATGAAACGCATCTGGCGCGAGGAAATGCGCCAGCATGTGGGACGGATCATTTCCGTCGTTGTTCTGACCGTTCTGATGGCCGCGCTGACCGCGCTTTATCCCGCCGTCATCAAGCGGGCCGTGGACATGTTTGCGGCGCATGATTCCCGGATCCTGTATCAGGTCCCGGCTCTTGTCGTGCTTGTGACCGGACTCAAGGCCGCGTCTCAGTATGGGCAGACGATTGCCGTGCAGGGGCTGGTTCTGGCGGTGATCCGGGGATTGCAGTCCCGCATGTTTGCTCATTCGCTCCAGGCAGATGTCTCGACGATTGAAAAGGACGCGCCTGCCAAATGGGCCGCCCGCTTCACGACCGACGCCATTTCGATCCGCGAGGCCATGATCCGCGTGGTCAACGCGCTCGGAGACGCCGTGACGGTGGTGGGGCTGGTGATTTCCATGATTGTGACGGACTGGGAACTGAGCCTGATCGCGCTCGTACTGTATCCGGTGGCGGCTGTCCCCATCCAGAAGTTGGGCAAAAAGGTACGCCGCGCCTCGGGCGGTATGCAGGAGCAGATTGGCGAAACGTCGGCCCTGCTGAACGAAAGTTTCGCTCTGGCCCGGCAGATCCGTATCTACCGCATGGAAGACCGGGAAAGCACGCGGGTCGATCACTCCCTCGATCTGCTGCATTCCGCATTTCTGCGTATTGCCAAAGGCCGTGCCCGTGTCGATCCGGTTCTTGAGGTTTTGGGTGGTGCAGCCGTGGCTGCCGTGCTGGGGTTCGCGGGCTGGCGGGCTGCTCAGGGCGGTGCGACGCTCGGAGATTTTACTGCGTTTATTGCAGCTCTTCTGACTGCGTCTCGGCCTATTCGGGCGCTGGGCTCGCTCAACACCGCTCTTCAGGAAGGTTTGGCAGGACTGTCGCGTGTTTTCGCGGTGATTGATGAACCTCCTGCCGTGATGGAGCGGGCCGGTGCAAAACCTTTGCCAGCTGGTAAGGGACATCTGGTGTTTGAGCAGGCTGGCTACCGTTACGAAGACGGTCGGGTCGCGTTAAGGGGTCTGACGTTTGATGTGCAGCCCGGAAAAACCGTGGCGCTTGTCGGGCCTAGCGGGGCCGGAAAATCCACGGCTCTGTCCCTGATCCCGCGTCTGCATGATGTGAGTGAAGGGAGTATTCAACTGGAAGGCGTGGATCTGCGCGATCTGACGCTCTCATCCCTTCGTGATGCCATCGCCTATGTCAGTCAGGACACAACCCTGTTTGACATGTCCCTGATCGAGAATATCTGGATCGGGCGACCGTCAGCGTCGCGGGATGAGGTTGAAAAGGCATGCGCCATGGCGGCAGTCGATTTTCTCGATAATCTGCCAGCAGGACTGGAAACGCGGGTGGGGCCGGGCGGACGTCGACTGTCGGGCGGCCAGCGTCAGCGTGTGGCACTGGCCCGCGCTCTGCTTCGCAACCCGCGGGTGCTTCTGCTTGATGAGGCGACGAGCGCGCTGGATTCCGAAAGTGAAGCGCGGGTTCAGAAAGCCTTGGCCAATCTGCGTTCGGGCCGCACGACCGTGATCGTGGCGCACCGGCTTTCAACGGTTCAGGCGGCGGATCTCATCGTCGTTATGGATCATGGTGCTGTCGCCGAAGCGGGGACACATGCGGAACTTCTCAGACAGGACGGTCTTTATGCGCGGCTGGTACGAACCCAGTCTTTGGCGGCGGCCTGAAACAGGGCCGCCAGTTCTGGGATTAATGCGACATACAGGTCTTTCTTGAAGCCCAGATCGCGTTCCAGAACGTCGTTCGGCTCAACCCATTCCCAGCAGTCGAATTCTGCTGGCTCATGAAGGTCCAGCCGAATATCGGAATCCTGTCCTTCATATCCCATCACGAACCACTTCTGGGTCTGCCCCCGGAACCGGCCACCCAGAGCCTTGCCGATCAGGGCAGATGGCAGGTCATAGGACAGCCATCCCGCGCGCTCGGCAAGAATGCGGGCGTTGCTTGTACCGATTTCTTCGCCCATCTCTCGTATGGCGGCTGTTTCGGGCGTCTCGCCCTCATCGATCCCACCTTGTGGGCACTGCCAGACGCGTCCCGGGAGATCCGTCCGGCAGGCGATGAACAGCTTGCCCTCCCGATTAAAGAGAGCAATTCCGACATTCGGACGATAGGGCAGGGTCATGCAATCGCTCATAAAGGGGCAACCGGGCTGGAAGACAGCAGATTAGCGGCCTGATCGTTTCCGATACCGCTATCGACGAAACTGGACGGTGGCACCAAAACAAAGCTGCCTAGCGCCGGGCCTTTGAGCCAGTTGGCAAGACGGTCGATCATGACGGGGGTGACAGGACCGACCATAAGCAGAATTTTTGTGGGCTTTCCGTCCTGGGGCAGTAGCGCGGCAAGGCGGCTGTCCAGAGTGGCCGCATCCGTATCGCCATCAATCCAGGCCGTCGCAGTCATGCCGCGTGTACGGCGACCATCCTGTGCAGAGCCAGCCAGATAAAGAAGCCCTTTACTGCTGATGAAACTGGCAATCGGAGCGAAATCCGGCGAGGTCGCATAACCGCCGCCCGGTTGGTCGTCTCCGTTTTCAGAGGCGTCCGTCAGCCCGTCTGCGCCTGTGGCACGGGACAGGCACCATTCCAGTTCTCGCTGGTCATCGGCGGCGGAATTGCCATATCCCAGTGCGTGTGGGCCTTCATCGACGCGTTCGGGGTGTGCGCTCTGCATCGGAAGCGTGACATAGACTTCACGATGGCTGGCATGGGCTCGCGCAATAATGTCGCCGATATTGCTCACATAAGGCGAAATCCCGACCGCAACCGGGGCTGGAATGCGCGAAAGAACGTCGTAGGTCAGCGCGTCGGAATAACCAAAACCCTGAAGCACGATTGCAATGGCGGTTTTGTCCGCTGGAACTGCGGGTGAAGGCGGTCTGACGACGGCTGCTGGACTGGCGGCGCCAGGCGACGGCACCGGCGGAAGGGCCTGCTGCATCACGGCGGTTGAGGGTGCTGCCGGTGTGGGAGGAACGGCTTTGGCGGGAATGACTGTCGGTGCCGCAATCGGCGTTGCAGGTTGCTGCACCTCAGATGGACTGACAGAACGGACTGCCTCTTGCGGCACCGGTGTGGAGACGATTGAGGAGGCGTTCTGTACAGGCGGAGCTTCCGGTCGTGCCGGAGGAGTAATTTTTGCCAAAACGACAGGTTTCTGTTGATGGAACAGAAACGCCGCCGCTCCGGCTCCTCCTGCAAGAAGGATGGCCCAGAACGCGATCAGAAGGCGTCCGATAACGGGAAGTCGTTGCCAGAGCCCTGCGCGGCTGGAGGCGGAACGGTTCTGCACGATCCGGGATGTCCTTAGTTAGTGATGTGCTTCAGGCGGTTTGGGGGCAGCAGGAGCGGCAGCTTTGACCTCGGTTGCCGGTGCTGTCGCAGGAGCAGGATTTGAAATGCCTGCCATCGCGTTGACGACCTTGATGGCTTGCTGAAGCTGGAAATCTGTCGCGGGCTTCGTCGCGTCAAATGCGGGCCAGTTGGCATCCGGCATTTTGGGAATGGATTTCGCAATCGGCGGAATATCTGTGCGTGGCGTTTCGGTTGTCCGGTTGCCGCCGATATTCGTCAGAATATGGGATAGATCCGCTTCACGATATCCGTAAGAATCGTCGTCCTTTGTTTCGGAGACGGGGATATCGGGGGTGATGCCAAGGCCCTGAATGGAACGGCCGGATGGCGTGTAGTAGCGGGCTGTTGTCAGGCGGACTGCACCCTGATCTCCGATCGGGATCAGGGTCTGGACCGAACCCTTACCGAAAGTCTTTTCGCCGAGGATAATGGCGCGGTGATGGTCCTTCAACGCGCCAGCCACGATTTCACTAGCCGAGGCCGAACCGCCATTCGTCAGAACGACGATCGGCAGGCCATTTGTGATGTCCGTGCCTTTCGCATCCCAGCGCTGGTTGTTTTCCGCATGACGACCGCGAATGGAGACGATTTCTCCGTCCTTGATGAAATCGTCCGCGACCGCGATGGCCTGATCGAGCTTGCCGCCCGGATTGGAACGCAGGTCGAGGATAATCCCAGTCAGCTTGCCGCCGGGGGTCTTGGCCGCTTCTGCCTTGAGTTTGTCGAACGCGGCATGCATGGCGCCTTCGAGATCGTCATCGAATTCGGTCAGACGGATATAGCCCGTGCTGCCATAAAGCGCCGACTTTACGATCTGGACATGGACGATTTCACGCGTCATGTCGAAGGTCAGGGTCTTGCCGGTTTTGGGGCGCACGATTGTCAGGCTAATTTTGGTACCTGGATCGCCGCGCATCTTGCGGACGGCCTGATCGAGCGTCAGGTCATCAATGCTTTTGTGGTCGACCATCGTGATGAAATCGCCCGGCTGGATGCCAGCGCGTGCGGCAGGGGTGCCGTCGATCGGGGAGACGACGCGGACATGACCGGATTCGCCCTGAACCTGCAGGCCCAGACCGCCAAACTTGCCCGAAATCTCGGTCTGCATGTCGTGGAACTGGGCTGCGGTCATGTAGGAGGAATGGGGGTCGAGATTGCCGACCATGCCATCCAACGCGTTGTTGATGAGGTCTTTGTCGGACACGGGGTGGACATATTCCGCCTTCACCACGTCCATGACGGTCCCCAGCAGCGTCAGCAGGCGGACGGTTTCCGCGCTGTTGTCATGAGAAATCTCACGGGCGAAGGCTGCGCCCGGAAAGTCGCTGGAGCCAGCAAGACGCAGGGCGCCCGGTCCGACAGCCAGTCCGGCCAGAAAGGCGGTGCCCAGCAACAGGCCACTGCGAAACTTCATGTGATCTCCATCCTCGGGCACGAAGGAACCTGCTGGCCGACGGTGCTCCGCAGGGAGACTAGGCCGGTTCAGGTTGCCAAATTACTAAGATACGATCCTACAAGGTCAGACGCGCTCGGCAAACCGGCTCAAAGGAAAGGCGCCGGGCTGACCACCTGTGCGCCGTGGCGGAGCTGGACGAACAGCATCCCTTCCGCCGCAGGCATCTGGCCGAGTGTGGCAGCTTTCCTGATGCTTTGGCCACTCGAAACAGTGAGTTGGCCCAGTCCTGACAGCACGAAACGATAGTTGCGCCCGCAATCGAGGATCAGCATTTGCCCGAAAGAGCGGAAAGGACCGGCAAATTCGACTCGGCCCGTACAGGGAGCCTGTACGGGGGCGGAAGAGAGGGCGGCATAGGTGATGCCGGTGGCCGGACCGGCTTCTGTTGCCTGCCTCCAGCGGATCGCAACATGACCCGGAACCGGGGCGTGGCCGCCGGTGCTGGAAACGCCCTGTCCGGCGGATGAGATTGACTGGGCCTGCGAGCGCGCATGGCGGGCGCGCTCGAATTCGTGCTGGCGGGCAAGGGCAGCAGCTTCTTTTTCAAGCTCGGCGCGGGCCTGTGCTTCCTGTTGCACCAGGTTGGTGATTTCTGCAGACAGATCCGCTGCGGCCTGCATGGCGTCGGCAACGGCTTTGCGGGCTTTTTGCGCGCCCTGATCTGCGACGGCTTCCTGATGCGCTGCAATCCGGGTCCGGGCGGCGGCGGTGTTGCGTTCATGCGTCTGTTGCGTCAGCAGGTCCGAAAGCTCTTTCTGGTGCTGTTCCAGATCGCTGCTGATGGCATGGAGTTCGTCTTCGCGGGACTGAAGGGTCTGGGCGCGCTGTCGGGTGAGCTGGGAAAAGCCACCGAGAATGGACAGGGCAGTGACGCTTTCAGATGCTGTTTCCGGAGATGCCAGCAAGGCGGCGTCAGGTGCGATGGACAGGCGCGCTGCGATGGGGAGCAGGGGTTGCAGGGCGGCATTCTGTTGCCAGATGTCGGCCTGAATGGCTGTCCGTTTGTTTTTCAGTTCTGAGATGTTGGCCTGGAGAGTCTGGATGCGGCTCTGGGTGCTGTCCATGGCGGACTGGGCCGTATGGGTCTGGGCGGTGTAGGCGAGCGTCCGGGCTGTGTCCTGCCTGGCTTTTGCCTCGGCCTGCGCCGATGCGATCTGTTTGGCGCGCAGGGTTGCGGCTTCTGCGGCCTGTTGTTGTTCCAGCGCGCGACGTGCGGCCTGCGCGCGGGCGAGGGCTTTCTGCCCCGCGCTCGGCGCTGTTGCCGTTGATTTGGCAGGATGGTGGTGTGCCGCATGATGCGCTGTCGCCCAGTGGGGCGACAGGAGCAGGGCAAGCGGCAGGATGTGTCGTGGATCAGGGGCTTTCAAGCAGGGAGACACCCGTCATCGCGTCAGGCTGCCTGATATTCATGAGAGCCAACATGGTCGGGGCGAGATCCGCCAGACGGCCGTCATGAATGGTTTTGCCGTCTGCATGGGCCAGAATGACGGGCACGACATTCAGGGTGTGGGACGTATGGGCACCGCCCGTTACGGGGTCCCGCATGGTTTCGCAGTTGCCGTGATCTGCTGTTACGAGCAGGGCCCCGCCTGCTTTGACAATGGCGTCATTGATACGGCCCAGCCCCTGATCGACCGTTTCGCAGGCCTTGATGGCGGCGGGCAGGGAGCCTGTGTGGCCGACCATATCCGGATTGGCGAAATTCAGGACGATCATGTCGAACTGGCCGCTCTCGATGGCGGCAACGGCTTTGTCCGTCAGTTCGGGTGCCGACATTTCGGGCTGAAGGTCATAGGTCGCGACCTTGGGTGACGGGACCAGAATGCGCTCCTCACCCTCGAACTGGACTTCACGGCCACCGTTGAGGAAATAGGTGACGTGCGGATATTTCTCCGTCTCTGCCATGCGGAGTTGTGTTTTGCCTGCTTTGGCCACCACATCTCCCAGCAGATCGTCGAGCGGCACCTTGGAGAACAGGACGCTCATGTAAGGGGCCAGATGGTCGGAGTAGCGGGACATGCCGCAGACGGACGCGAACTTTATCTTTCGTCCGCTGTCGTAGTCCGCAAAATCCGGAAGAACCAGAACGTCCAGAAGCTGGCGGATGCGGTCCGCACGGAAGTTACAGGAGAGGATGCCGTCTCCGTCCTTCATGCCAGCGTAATCGCCCAGAACGGTGGGAAGTACGAATTCATCACCTTTGTCGTTGTCGTAACTGGCCCGAAGAGCGGAGAGCGCATCCGGAGCGTGAGGCCCCTTCGCATCGCGGATGGCCGCGACGGCCAGGTCAACACGCTCCCAGCGGCGATCGCGGTCCATGGCGTAATAGCGGCCGCTGAGTGTGGCAACTTTTACGGTGTCTGGCAGGTCTGTCAGGAATTTACCGATGAACTCCTCACCAGAACGCGGCGCGGTATCACGGCCATCGCTGAAGATGTGAACAGCGACGGGAACGCCTGCTGCGCTGACGATTTTAGCCAGTGCCACGACATGATCCTGATGGGCATGGACACCACCGAGTGAGATCAGACCCATGATATGGCAGGTTCCGCCCGAGGCTTTCAGCGCCGCGATATGATCCAGAAGGACGGGGTTCTGGGCTAGAGAGCCATCCCGGGCGCTGCGGGAAATGCGGGGCAGTTCCTGCATGACGACACGGCCTGCGCCGATATTCAGATGGCCGACTTCAGAATTACCCATCTGCCCGTCCGGAAGGCCGACATCCTCGCCGGACGTTTTTAGAAACGCATGTGGACTGGTGGCCCAGAGCGTGTCGAATGTCGGGGTATTGGCGAGGCGGACTGCATTGTCGGACTCATCTTCACGCCAGCCGAAGCCGTCGAGAATGACCAGCATGACGGGGCGGGGCGTTGAGGATGCAGACATGACAGTCTCCTGAAGGGAAGGAAGGAGTGAACTTCCGTCCATCATGCCACCATTCCCCGCAAATGCGAACGCCCGCCATGAAGGCGGGCGATGCATTGTGATCGGAGGCGGGGTTCAGAGTTTGTCGATACCGCTTTTGACAGTATCCTTGGCGTCACCGACGCCCTTCTGGACCTTTCCCTTGAGGTTCTGGGCAATGCCCTCAGCCTCAAGCTTCTCATCGTTGGTCACGTGGCCGACTTCTTCCTTGATCTTGCCCGTCACCTGATTGGCAACGCCTTTGATCTTGTCTTCGATGGAACTCATGACCGGATCCTTCCGTCTTGATGTTGTGCAGATATTAACGGGTTTCAGCGTGCCGAGTTGCGTTCTGACAGTTTAAGATGCGTGACAAAATACGGCCGCGCTTTCATACATCCCCAAAGATCCATTCCAAGAAGACGTCCCTTAGAGTTTCCGGAGAACCAGCATGACCCAGAGTTGCGGCCCGACCGGGCAGAACGGCAGTGGTTGCGGCGTCGGCCTGACACCGGAGCAGCGGCGCATCCTGCACGAGCATGGCACGGAACGCCCCGGTTCCAGCCCGCTCAATGATGAAAAGCGCGCGGGAACCTATGCCTGTGCAGCCTGTGGACGCCCGCTGTTCTCCTCGGAGGCTAAATATGACAGCGGCAGCGGCTGGCCGTCATTTTTCCAGCCTCTGGCTGAAGGCGTCGAAACCACGCAGGACAGCCGCTATGGCATGGTCCGCACAGAAGTTCACTGTGCGAACTGCAAGGGTCATCTGGGGCATGTCTTTCCCGATGGGCCGCCGCCCACGGGGCTGCGTTATTGTATGAATGGTCTGGCGCTTGATTTTCGCCCGGCCGAAGGAGAAAAAGCATGAGCAAGGCGCTGCCGCCTATCGTCCTCGACCATCCGCTGGTGCGCCACAAGCTGACCCGTCTGCGTGACCACAACACATCCACGGCCGGTTTTCGTCGGCTGACGCGCGAACTCAGCCTCCTGCTGGCCTACGAAGCCACGCGGAACCTCTCGCTGGCGCCGCGTCATATCGAAGCGCCGAGCGGGCCGATGGAAGGCGAGGAACTGGACGGCAAGAAGCTGTGTTTCGTTTCCATCTTGCGGGCTGGCAATGGTCTTCTGGACGGGATGCTGGATCTGGTTCCATCCGCGCGCGTGGGGCATATCGGTCTGCGCCGGGATCATGAGACACTTGAGGTCAGCGAATACTATTTCAACATGCCGAGCGACGTTCCGGGCAGGACCTGCATCGTGCTCGACCCGATGCTCGCGACTGGGCACTCTGCTGCGGCTGCGCTGACCCGTGTGAAGGCTGCCGGGGCAACGAACCCGATCTTTGCCTGCCTGCTCGCTGTTCCGGAAGGCATTGCCCATATGGCGGAGCTGCACCCTGACGTGCAGATCGTGACCTGTTCGATCGACAGCCATCTGGATGAGCATGGCTATATCGTTCCGGGCCTTGGAGATGCGGGCGACCGTCTGTTCGGGACGCGCTGAAACAGAGGCACACGCTCTTGTGTGCTGAAATGTCAGGCGTTTTGTGGCGGGTATGGAGGCTCATCCTGAGGAGAGCTTTTCATGCCTGCCTATGCCCTGTTCGTTCGTGAAAAACTGGCCGATCCGGCTGAATTCAAGAAATATTCGGAAGTCGTGGCTGAAACCTTCAAAGGGTTTCCGGCCAAAATCCTTGCGGCCTACGGCAAGCAGGAAAAACTCGAAGGCACCGAGCCTGATGGTGTGGTGATTATCGAGTTCCCGGATGCTGCCTCGGCCCGCGCCTGGTACGAAAGCCCGGCCTACCAGAAGGCTGCGGAGCATCGCTGGAAGGCCGGGCCGTATAATGTCGTGATCGTGGACGGGGTCTGAGGATCAATCCCGCCGGACGATGTAATGCCGCGCCAGATCGGTTTCGATCTGGTGGGCATGTTCGGTATCACGGGCTTCCACCATCACCAGCAGTTCCGCCGTCTGAACGGACGGAGAGGCAAACAGGCGGTGATGGGAAACCTCGATGATGTTGCCGCCGTAATTGCCGATACGGGTGGAGATGTCCGCCAGTGTGCCCGGACGATCGGGGATCTGGAAGATCAGCCGCAGGATCCGTCCATCCCGGAGCAGGGAGCGCAGGATCGTGTTGGCGAGAATGCGCGCGTTGATGTTGCCGCCTGAAAGCGGCAGGGCGACGTGGCGTCCTTTGAACAGTTCAGGATAGGCAAGAACGGCGGCAAGGCCCGTCGCGCCTGCGCCTTCGCAGACCTGCTTGGCTTTTTCGGCCAGTGTCGTGACGGCGCTCTCGACCTGAAGCTCGCTGACAACGAGAACTTTGGAAATCCGGTTACGAAACGCGCTCAGGCAGTGATCGCCAAGTCTGGTAACGGCGATGCCTTCCGCAATGGTCGATCCGCCCAGTGTCGGGCCGTCTTCCTTGGGATAGCTGGACAGTGAGGCATAGGCCTCGACCTGTACGCCGATCACCTCAACGTCCGGGCGCAAGGCTGCCATGACGGTGGCAAACCCACCGATCAGTCCACCGCCACCGACCGGTACGACGACCGTGTCGATATCAGGGGCATCCTGCAGAAGCTCGAGCGCGGCCGTGCCTTGACCGGCGATGACGGCCGGATCATTGAACGGGTGAACGAGAACGCGCCCGTCCTGTTTCTGAAGCTCGGCGGCTGTTTCGCTGGCCTGCGCGAAATCGTCACCTGCGAGCACCACATTCGCGCCCCAGGCCTGTGTTGCCGCGACCTTGGTGGCGGGCGTGAAGCGCGGCATGACGATGGTGGCATCAATACCGAGAAGACTGGCCTGACGGGCCACACCCTGAGCGTGATTGCCTGCCGAGACGGTAATCACGCCACGGGACCGCTCTTCCGGCGTCAGGAGGGCCATTTTGTTGGCCGCTCCGCGCTCCTTGAAGGAGCCGATCGCCTGAAGGTTCTCGAGCTTGAGCGTAATCTCCGCGCCTGTCAGTTTGGACAGGGCAGGACAGGAAATCGTCGGCGTGCGGACCACCGTGGATGCGATGCGCTCATGGGCGCTTTCGATATCCGCAATGGTCACAACAGGGGCGGTGGACGTCAGGACGTCAGACATTAGCGATATGCGACCTTGAGGATTTCATAAGTCCGGTCTCCGCCGGGAGCGGGGACCGACACGGTATCACCGACATCCTTGCCGATCAGCGCCTTGGCCAGCGGTGAGGAAATCGAGATCAGGCCCTGTTTGATGTCGGCCTCATGGACGCCGACGATCTGGTACAGGGCTTCCTTATCGGTTTCTTCGTCAACCAGTTCGATGTGTGCGCCAAAGCGGACACGCGTTCCGGTCAGGGTCGAAGGATCGATAACTTCTGCGTTGGAAATGATGCTTTCCAACTCCAGAACACGACCTTCGATGAAGGACTGACGGTCACGGGCGGCGTGGTATTCGGCGTTTTCGGACAGGTCCCCATGTTCGCGGGCTTCTGCGATAGCGCGGATGACGGCCGGGCGGTCGACGCTCTTGAGGGTCCGCAGTTCGTCTTCGAGACGCTGTTGTCCCTTCGCGGTCATGGGGATCTTCTGCACTCTGAAATCCTCGAAAAAGCGTGACTGAAACTTGATAAACAGCCTGACAATATAGGATTTCGGCGAGTTTTTTGCAAGATGGCGTATTTTTATTTATCGAAAAGCGATAAAAATCTTGTTGGATCATGAGTGTATGTGCTTATCGTTTTTCGATAAGGAGAAGTCATGATGAAAACAGTTGATGCCCTTCATCGCGTTCGTCAGGTTCTGCGTTTTCTATTCGCTACTTCAGCGGTTTTGTTTTGGTGCGAACTGCTCCTGTTGGTGGGCTCTCTTGTTCTCATGCCGGTACTGTATGTGTTTTGGAACAGACAGTCCTACTCTCTGGCTCACGATGGCAATGAGATGGCTGGCCTGATCGTGGGAGTTATTATTTTTTATATTTTGAAGAGCATCTTGGGGAATTCAATCTCGATTGTTGACAATGCTCTCTCGGGGAAAATTTTTTCTCGAAATAATTCCGATATTGTTTGGATTATTTTCAGAAAAATCTTTTGTTTTTCTGGAATTGTCTTTTTCGCAGGAGTGTTTTCAAGTTTCCTAGATCCTGCCGCATACGGTTCATTTTCCTGGATTGAGCTTCTTTCGGATATTGCTGATTCCGCACTATGTCTGGGGCTGCTTTATCTCATCGCCTTACTTTTCGAGATGGGTGTTCAGCTTCAGTCCGAAATGGATGAGGTCATCTGATGCCGGTGCAGGTCAGTCTGGATGAGTTGCTGAAGGCGCGGGGGATGTCTTTGACGGAACTGTCGGAGAAAGTGGGGCTGACGCTGGCCAATCTTTCAATTCTCAAAACAGGCAAAGCAAAGGCGATCCGGTTTTCGACCCTTGAGGCTTTATGCCGGGTTCTCGACTGTCAACCGGGCGATCTTCTTCGATATTCAGGCGACTAGAAACGAAAAACCCCGCCAGAGTGCTCCGGCGGGGTTTTTCAGGGTCAGGAAAGGTTCAGAATGCGCCCTTGAAGTAGGACTGGAGCGGGGCCACGCCCAGATCGTCTTCCTTCAGGACTGCAATGGCATAGGTCGCCGCACGGGCACCTGCGATCGTGGTGTAGTGCGGGATCCCCATCGTCAGGGCGCTGCGACGGATCTCGTAGCTGTCCTGCGCGGCCTGACCGCCCTGTGAGGTGTTGATGACCATCTGCACGTCACCCGAGCGGATGGAATCCACGCAGTTCGGACGGCCCTGCATCACCTTGTTCACGCGCTTTACGGGAATGTCCGCGTCTTCCAGACGGGATGCCGTGCCGCTGGTGGCGAGGATGGTGAAGCCCATGGCGACCAGTTTGCGGGCGAGAGGCTGGACATGCGCCTTGTCGCTGTCACGGACGGACAGGAACACAGTGCCTGCAAGCGGCAGCGTCACGCCAGCGGCAAGCTGGGACTTTGCAAAGGCGCGCTCGAAGCTGGAATCCAACCCCATGACCTCACCCGTGGACCGCATTTCCGGGCCGAGGATCGTGTCGGCATTGGCGAAACGGTGGAACGGGAACACCGCTTCCTTGACGGCGACATGCGGCGAGACCGCACCGCCATCGAGCTTGAACTCGGTGAGTTTCGCACCCGCCATGACGCGCGCGCCGATCTTCGCAACCGGAACGCCCGTTGCCTTGGCAACGAAGGGTACGGTCCGCGAGGCGCGCGGGTTTACTTCGAGAACGAAGACTTCCTGATCCTTGATGGCGTACTGGACGTTCATTAGGCCGCGGATGCCTAGTTCGCGGGCCATGGCTTCGGTCTGCGAGCGCAGTTCCGTCACCAGTGCCGGGGAGAGCGTGTAGGGCGGCAGGGAGCAGGCGGAGTCACCGGAATGGATGCCGGCTTCTTCGATATGTTCCATGACGCCTGCGACATAGACGTTCTCGCCGTCGCAGATGCAGTCCACGTCCGCTTCGATGGCGTCGTTGAGATAGTGGTCGAGCAGGACCGGGCCGGTCGAGACTTCCGGACCTGCGGCGCGCAGGACTTCGTTGAGGTAGCGCTTGAGGCCCGGTTTGTCATAGACGATTTCCATCGCGCGACCGCCAAGGACGTAGGACGGGCGGGCGACGACCGGATAGCCGACCTCTTCCGCGATGGCCTCAGCTTCCGCCGGGCTACGGGCGATACCGTTGCGGGGCTGGCGCAGGCCGAGCTTGCGCAGCATGGTCTGGAAGCGTTCGCGGTCTTCGGCGCGGTCGATCGCGTCTGCGGGCGTGCCGAGCAGCGGGATGCCAGCGTCTTCAAGGGCGCGGGACAGCTTGAGCGGCGTCTGGCCGCCATACTGCACGATGCAGCCCAGCACCTTGCCGCCCTTGGCTTCGGTGCGGATCAGGGCGATCACGTCCTCGGCGGTCAGAGGCTCAAAATACAGGCGGTCCGAGGTGTCGTAGTCGGTTGAGACCGTTTCAGGGTTACAGTTGACCATGACCGTCTCGAAACCGGCTTCGCGCAGGGCGTAGGCGGCATGGACGCAGCAATAATCGAACTCGATGCCCTGACCGATACGGTTCGGGCCGCCACCGAGAATGATGATCTTGTCGCGGTTCGTCGGGCGGCTTTCGCATTCCGGCGTACCGAACCCACCTTCATAGGTCGAGTACAGATAGGGTGTGTCGGAGGCGAACTCGGCGGCGCAGGTGTCGATGCGGCGATAGACCGGCGTGACAGCCAGTTTCTCGCGCAGTTCTGCGACATCCGTGACGCTCTGGCCGGAGAGGCGGGCGAGCTGGACGTCGGAGAAGCCCTGGGCCTTGAGACGGCGCAGGTTGTAGGCGTCCGTGGGCAGGCCGTTCTTTTCGATCTCGCGCTCGGAGGTCACGATGTCTTCAAGTTGACGCAGGAACCACGGCTCGAACTTGCAGGCTGCGTTGACCTGTTCGACCGACAGTCCGGCGCGCAGGGCCTGTGCGGCCATCAGGATGCGCTCGGGACGCGGCTCGGCCAGAGCGGCGAGATAGGCGTTGTGCGAACCGTCGCCGGGAGCTTCGACCGGATCGAGGCCGGTGAGGCCCGTTTCCATCGAGCGCAGACCCTTCTGGATGGCTTCGGCGAAGGACCGGCCAACCGACATGGCTTCACCGACCGACTTCATGGACGTCGAGAGGAGCGCCGGGGAGCCGGGGAATTTCTCGAAGGTGAAGCGAGGGATCTTGGCGACGACATAGTCGATCGTCGGCTCGAAGGAGGCCGGGGTTGTTTTGGTGATGTCGTTCTTGAGTTCGTCCAGCGTGTAGCCGACGGCCAGCTTGGCGGCGATCTTGGCGATCGGGAAGCCGGTGGCCTTTGAGGCGAGTGCGGAGGAACGCGACACGCGCGGGTTCATCTCGATGACGACCAGACGGCCATCGGCGGGGTTGACGCCGAACTGCACGTTGGAACCGCCGGTCTCGACGCCGATCTTGCGCAGGCACGCGATCGAGGCGTCCCGCATGCGCTGGTATTCCTTGTCGGTCAGCGTGAGCGCGGGGGCGACGGTGATGGAGTCACCGGTATGGACGCCCATCGGGTCGATGTTTTCGATGGAGCAGATGATGATGCAGTTATCCGCGGTGTCGCGGACCACTTCCATCTCGTATTCTTTCCAGCCGAGGACGGATTCTTCGATCAGGACTTCGGTCGTGGGGGAAGCATCGAGGCCGCCTGCGACGATCTGGTCGAATTCCTCGCGGTTATAGGCGATGCCGCCGCCAGCGCCGCCCATGGTGAAGGACGGGCGGATGATGGCGGGCAGGCCGACATCGGCCAGGGCCGCGCGGGCTTCTTCGAGCGTATGGGCGATGGTGCTGCGGGGGCTTTCGATCCCGATCTCGTCCATGGCTTCACGGAATTTCTGGCGATCTTCCGCGCGGTCAATGACTTCCGCGTCCGCGCCGATCAGCTCCACATTGTGCTTTTTGAGGAAGCCGGACTTGTCGAGCGCCATGGCGGCGTTCAGGGCTGTCTGGCCGCCCATCGTCGGCAGGACGGCGTCGGGCTTTTCCTTGAGGATGATGCGCTCGACGAATTCGGGGGTGATCGGCTCGATATAGGTCGCATCCGCCAGACCGGGGTCGGTCATGATGGTGGCAGGGTTCGAGTTGATCAGGATGACCCGATAGCCTTCCTCACGCAGGGCCTTGCAGGCCTGTGCGCCGGAATAGTCGAATTCGCAGGCCTGTCCGATGACGATCGGGCCAGCGCCGATGATCAGGATGGACGAAATGTCTGTCCGTTTTGGCATGGCTCAGGCTCCTGCTTTAGCGCGACGGTCCATGACCGCGACGAAACGCTCGAAAAGATAGAAACTGTCAGACGGGCCGGGGCTCGCCTCGGGGTGGTACTGGACGGAGAAAGCATCCTTCGTGGTGGAGGCGATGCCTTCGTTGGAGCCATCGAACAGGCTCACATGCGTCACCTTTACGTCGGCGGGCAGGGACTTTTCGTCCACTGCGAAGCCATGATTCTGGCTGGTGATTTCCACACGGCCGGTCTCGACGTCTTTGACCGGCTGGTTGGCGCCGCGATGGCCGCGCTCCAGCTTGTAGGTCTTGCCGCCCAGCGCCTGTGCGAGAAGCTGGTGGCCGAGGCAGATGCCGAAGACGGGGACGTTCGCGTCCAGCACCGTGCGGATGGCGGGGACGGCATAGGTGCCAGTCGCGGCCGGATCGCCGGGGCCGTTGGAGAGGAAGACGCCTTCGGGCTTCAGTTCCAGAATCTCTTCTGCCGTGGCCGTGGCGGGCAGGACGGTGACGTCACATCCGGCGGTTACGAGGCAGCGCAGGATGTTGTCCTTGGCGCCGTAATCCATGGCGACCACGCGGCGGCGGTTTTCGGTCCGGGCCGGGCGGGTGGTTTCCCACACGCCCTGTGTCCAGACGCGCTTGGGCTGGGTCACCTCTTTGGCGAGGTCCATGCCTTCGAGGCCGGGCCACTGGCGGGCGCGGTTCAGCAGGCTGTCCGTGTCGATGCGGCCATTTTCGGGGAAGGCGAGGATGGCGGTCTGTGGGCCTTTGTCGCGCAGGGTGCGGGTGATGGCGCGGGTATCGACGCCGCTGATGCCCGCACGGTTGTGCTGCTTCAGCCATGCGGCGAGGGGCTCGTTGGAGCGCCAGCTTGCGGGGGCCGTGATGTCTTCCTTCACGACGGCACCGAGGGCGGCCATTTTCGGGGCCTCGTTGTCGTCGGCGTTCGTGCCGACATTGCCGATATGCGGGAAGGTGAAGGTCACGATCTGTCCGGCGAAGGACGGGTCTGTCAGGGTCTCCTGATAGCCGGTCATGCCGGTGGAGAAGCACAGTTCACCGACGGCGCCTTCCGTATGGGCGCCGAAGCCGCGACCCCACAGGACTGTCCCGTCTGCAAGGACAAGGGCGGCGTTGGCGCCGGGAGGGCAGGGATTGGACACGTCCGTCTCTCTTTCTTGTTCTTGCGGGGCTTGTTCTTGTGGGGTTTGAGGTGCGGTGAGATCCGCTGTCAGATCCTGAAGGGCGATTCCCGGCACGCGCAGCAGGGCTGGCCAGTGTTTGGTGGGGACCATGCGGGACTGGCGCCATTTGCGCACGGCCTCCAGCCCTACGCCGGCGAGAGCGGCGATTTCGTCCGCGCCTCCGGCTTTTTCAATGATTCTGTCGATGTCCATGGTCGCCCCGTTGCTGGCTGCCGGATGTACTCTGGAGGCTCTGAATACGGGATCGGAAACGGAATGGGAAGTTTTTTCCCACTGTGTGTTGTGCATGCCGGGAGGGGGTGGGAAGTTTTTTCCGAATGGCTCGTTTCGTGCGTTGGGAGGCTGTCGGATTGTTGCAATCCGGCTTTTGTGCGATTTTGCCGCGATTCAAGGAATGAGGGACAGTTCGCCAAGGGAGTTTCCTGCGGGCTGTCCGATGAAGGAGAACGGCGATGTCGCTTCGCAAGCAGATCATGGATGACCTCAAGACGGCGATGAAGGCCGGTCAGTCCGAGACGGTGGCGCAGATCCGCGGGATCACGGCCAAGATCAAGGATCTGGATGTCGCTGCCCGTGCTAAAAGCGCCGAGGTGACGGATACGGACATCATTTCCGCCCTGCGTTCCATGATCAAGTCCCGCACGGAATCTGCCACGATGTATCGCGAGGGTGGCCGTCCGGAACTGGCGGAAAAGGAAGAGGGCGAGATCGCCACGATCAAGTCCTACCTGCCGCCCGAACTTGATGAGTCCGCGCTGAAGGCCGGGATTGCCGAAGCGGTGCAGAAGACCGAAGCGGCTGGCATGAAGGACATGGGCAAGGTCATGGCGGCTCTGAAAGAGCGCTTCGGCGCAGATCTGGACCCGGCAAAGGCCAGTGCGTTGGTGAAGGCGCATCTTTCGGCCTGATCGATCGTTCAAAAGCCTATAATGCAGAAAGCCGCTCCTTCGGGGGCGGCTTTTTTGTTGGGACGGACGTTTGACAGCGGTGCGTCGCGGTCATCAGTCTGATGTCCGGATTTTACGAATGAGGCCAGAATGTCCGCAGGTGGTTCAACGAAGGTCGTTTTCATTGCCCTGGGGGTCAATTTCGGAATTGCCTGCGTGAAGGGGGCCGCTGCGCTGCTGACCGGTTCGGCGGCTATGTTGGCGGAGACGGTTCATTCGTTTGTCGACTGCGGCAACCAGATCCTGCTGCTGGTGGGGATGAAGCGGGCGGCGGCTCCGGCGACGAAAGAGCATCCTCTGGGGCATCACCGGGAGCTTTATTTCTGGACGCTGGTTGTGGCAGGCGCGCTGTTTGTCGGGGGTGGCGTCGCGTCCCTGCATGAAGGCTGGGAAAAGGTCTGGCACCCGACGGCGATGGAGCCTGTTCATGTTCTGGGGCATGTTCTGCCCGGCTGGTGGCTGAATGTGGCCATTCTCGGGATTTCGGGAAGCATGGAGGGCTATGGTTTTCTGGCGGCCATGAAATCCATGCCAGCGGGTAAGGGATCGCTGTGGACCATGATCCGGCGCAGTACCGATCCGGGGCTGTTTGTCGTGTTGTTTGAGGACGGGGCGGCGCTGGTCAGTCTTATGATCGCGCTGGTCTTTACCGTGCTGTCCGTTGTGACGGGGTGGCATGTGCTGGATGGTGTTGCGTCGCTGCTGATCGGGGTGGTTCTGGTGATCGTGGCGGTGCTGCTGACGAACGAGACGCGTTCTCTGTTGGTCGGGGAGAGCAATCCGGAAATTGACGCCGATGTGCGCAAGGAGGCAATGCTGCTGCCGGGCGTGGTCGGGGTGAATGAGGTCGTGACCGAAACGCGGGGGCCGGGGAGCATCATCGTGCTACTGTCGCTGGACTGGGAGGATACGCTGACGGCAGGTCAGGTCGAGCAGGGCGTGTCAGCGCTGGAGCGGATAACACGGACGCGGTATCCGTCGGTCATGCGGATGTATGTCGAGGCACAGGATCACAAGGATGGTGTGCCGGTTCCGATCTGAAACCAAAGCAGGCTGGCCTTTCTTTAACGAAAGGCCGGTGCAGGATGTTTTACTCGGGCTGTGCCGGAGCCGGTGCGGCTGGTGCAGAGTTTGCAGGTGCGCTGCTATGCATCTGGCCGGGACTGGTGGAATGTTCCACGTCATAGGCCGTGGCTTTCTGTTCGTAAGAGCCCTTGGCACCCGGATGTTCCTGATCGTACAGAGCGGCCTTGGCCCGGGCTTCCTTACGGTAACGGTGACGCACATACATGCCGGTCACGCAGCCGCCCATGGCGCCCAGAACACCATGATGATTGGCGACATGGCCGCCGACGGCACCGGCGGCACCATATTTGAGGCATCCGCCCGGTTCGGCCTGCGCTGTTGTGAGTGACGTTGCCAGCAGGCCCGTTGCAGTTGCAAGCATCAGGTACTTTTTCATGAACGCTTCCTGTTTTTCAAAGCTGCTGGAGCACCCGGCAGCAGAGAGATGACCTTAAGCATGCCTTAACCTTGTATCCTGAACAACGGGCGGTGCGATGTGACGGATATGGATTTCGGTGGAAAGTTTCCTTTAAACAGGAGCGCTGGCGCTGTATGCGCTCGGGAAACTTTTCTCCAACGCTCATGAAAGGCTCTTTCTGCCCATGGCAATTGATCCGGCCTTTCTGGATGAATTACGGAACCGGACGCCGCTTCCGTCGCTGATCGGGCGGCGCAACAAGCTGGTGAGGTCCGGGCGGAACTGGAAAACCTGCTGCCCGTTTCACGGCGAAAAAACGCCGTCCTTCTATATTTATGACGATCATTTTCATTGCTTCGGCTGCGGTGTGCATGGAGATGCGATTTCTTATGTGATGCAGAGCGAAGGGCGCAGCTTCCCTGAAGCCGTCGAACAGCTTGCCTCTGAGGCCGGGCTTGAGGTTCCGAAAGCGGACCCGCGGACCGAGGCGCGTGCGCGGGAAGCACAGTCTCTTGGGGATGTGCTGAATCTTGTGCAGGAGAGCTATCGGCGGCGTCTGTATCGTCCGGAAGGGCGGGAGGGGCTGGCCTATCTGCGTGGACGGGGCCTTACCGATCAGACGATTGAGCGGTTTGGTCTGGGGTGGTCGGGAGACGGACGGCAGCTGCTGGATGAACTGCGACCGCATGGTGTGAACGTTGAGATGCTGATCCGTGCGGGTGTGATGCGGGTCGATGAGCAGGGGGCGCCGAAGGGGGAACTGTTCTTCAACCGTGTGACGTTCCCGATCCGGGACCGGCGCGGACGGATGATGTCCTTTGGTGCGCGGACGCTGGGAGACGGGCAGCCCAAATATCTTAACGGTCCAGAGACGGCGCTGTTCTCCAAGCGGCGGACGCTGTTCAATCTCGATCTGGCGCGGGAGGGCGTGCATCGCGGGGCGGATCTCGTAGTGGTCGAGGGGTATATGGACGTGATTGCCCTCGATCAGGGCGGTTTTGGCGGGGCAGTCGCGCCTCTGGGCACGGCGATGGGCGAGGAGCAGCTTGAACTGCTGTGGCGCATGTCACCCTCGCCCATTCTGTGTCTGGATGGCGATGCGGCGGGCGCCCGGGCGGCGCTGCGGGTGTGTGAGGTCTCGCTGCCGCTGCTTTCGCCGGAACGCACGATCCGTTTCTGCCGACTGGATGCGAAGGACGATCCGGATAGCCTGATCCGCAGTCGTGGACCTCGGGCCATGAAGGAGGCGCTGGCAGGCGCGACGTCCATGGCGGAGGAACTGTTCGGGCTTCTGACGGCGGGGCTGGTCGATCCAGGGCCGGACCAGCGGGCGGCACTTCGGGAAAAGCTGGTGACGCTGTCGAAGCTGATCCCGGATCGGGCGCTGTCTTCGGAATATCGCAGTACCCTGCTGGACATGTTCTTCGAGCGTTTCAGGCGGAAGAAAACTTTCCAGCGTAAAGCCGGAGAGAGTCTGAAGCTGTCCACGCAGGCCCCTGGTGCGATGCGCGATGTGGAGTCGGGCAATGTGGAGCGGCTCAACATCATGACGACGATGCTGCTGCTGCATCCCGATATCCTTCCGGAAGTGGAACAGGCTTATGCGGGGCTTTCTCTCCCGTCGGATCTGGATCGTTTGCGTTCTGCGCTTCTGGACTGGTCCTGTCAGGAAGAGGGGCGCGATACCCTGACGGAAGAAAGTTGCATGGCGTGGCTTGAAGAGCATGGGCTGGCGGATCTGGCGGGGGCGCTGAAAAGCGGACCGCTGCCGCGCGGTGTGGGGGACGGGAAGGTCCGGGATGAGATCCTGAAGGTGGATGTCATTGAAAGCTGGTGGCATTTTTACGCCTTGGTCAATTTCCAGACTTTCGAGCGCACTCTTGAAGAAGACGTGACCAAAGCTGTTGTGAATGGTGACATGGAGTCTTTTGTGGATGAGACTGGTCAGAGTGGGTTGCGCTTTCCCAGTGCGCTCATGACCCGGCTGCGGGTGCGCGATGCTCTCAAAAGCGGAGAGAGAGTCGGAGAGTGAGCGCCCTGATGTAGTGTTGGGATCACCCAAAAAGAAACGAATACGAAACGATTTTTATTCCCGAAAGGTTGCATTCTTTGGGGCTGCAATCTTGACTTCGGGCGAAGGATCGACCACCTGCACGCTGCCGGATTGCTAACTCGCGGCGGAGTTGACGGAGAGACGAATGGCGACGAAAACAGCCTCTGGAACGGATCGGAACGCGCAGGAACAGGAGGGGGATGCCACTCTCCTTGATACGCAGTCCGCTGCCGTCAAGCGGCTGATCGCCAAAGGGCGTGAACGCGGACATATCACTTTTGATGAACTGAATGCGGTCCTGCCGCAGGACCAGATGTCTTCCGAGCAGATCGAAGACGTCATGGCGGCCCTGTCGGAAATGGGCATTCAGGTCCTTGAGAACGAGGATCAGGACGAAGCCGAAGGCGCTGCCGAAAAGGAAAGCGAAGCCGAGACCGAGGAGGCCGAAGGCCCTCAGGGCGGTAACGTCGATGCCGAGGCCGCCAGCCGCACGGATGATCCGGTCCGGATGTACCTGCGTGAGATGGGTTCGGTTGAACTGCTGTCGCGTGAAGGCGAAATCGCGATCGCCAAGCGGATCGAGGCGGGTCGCGATGAGATGATCGGCGGCCTGTGCGAGAGCCCGCTGACGATTCGCGCCATCATTTCCTGGCATGAGCGCCTCAAGGACGGCGAGATGCTCCTGCGCGACATCGTCGATCTGGAGGCCAGTCAGGGCGGTGGTCCCGATCCGGATGCGGTCGAGGGCGAAGAAGGCGATGAGGCGTCCGAAGAGGACGACAAGGCCGAGGACGAGAACGAAGAGGGCGACGGCGAGCAGCAGGAAGGCAGTGGCCTGTCCCTGTCCGCGCTGGAAGAGAAGCTGAAGCCGGAAATTCTGGCCCGTTTCGAAGCCATCGAGCCGCTGTATCACAAGCTGCGCAAGATCCAGATCAAGCGTATTGAAGCCCTGACGGGCGGCGAGGATCACTCGGACAAGTCCGAGCAGACCTATGAGAAGCTGCGTCACGAGCTGGTCAGTCTGGTTGAGCAGGTGCATCTGCACAACAACCGGATCGAGGAACTGGTCGCGCAGATCAAAATGCAGGTTCAGAAGCTGAACGGCGTTGAGGGCCGGATGATGCGTCTGGCCGAGAGCTGCAAAATTTCGCGCGATGACTTCCTCATCAAGTATCGCAGCCGCGAACTGGACCCGACCTGGCTGGACAGCATTTCCGCGCTGCCCGGCAAGGGCTGGAAAAACCTGACGACCAAGCACATGGACCAGCTGCGCAACCTGCGTGGCGAGATTGCGGCTCTGTCGCATGAAACGGGCCTGCCGGTTGGTGAATTCCGCCGCGTTTATGCGACTGTTTCCCGTGGCGAGCGTGATTCCACGCGCGCCAAGAAGGAAATGATCGAAGCGAACCTGCGTCTGGTGATCTCGATCGCCAAGAAATACACGAACCGTGGCTTGCAGTTCCTGGATCTGATTCAGGAAGGCAATATCGGTCTGATGAAGGCTGTGGACAAGTTCGAGTACCGTCGCGGCTACAAGTTCTCGACCTATGCGACCTGGTGGATCCGTCAGGCGATCACGCGTTCCATCGCGGATCAGGCCAAGACGATCCGTATTCCGGTCCACATGATCGAGACGATCAACAAGCTGGTCCGCACATCGCGTCAGATGCTGCATGAAATCGGGCGCGAGCCGGCTCCGGAAGAGCTGGCTGAGAAGCTTGGTATGCCGCTGGAGAAGGTCCGCAAGGTCCTGAAGATCGCCAAGGAGCCGATCTCGCTTGAGACGCCGATTGGCGATGAGGAAGACAGCCATCTCGGTGATTTCATCGAGGATAAGACGGCCGTTATTCCGCTGGATGCCGCGATTCAGACGAATCTGCGTGAAGCCACGACCCGCGTTCTGGCGTCTCTGACGCCGCGTGAAGAGCGCGTGTTGCGGATGCGCTTCGGCATTGGCATGAACACGGACCACACCCTTGAGGAAGTGGGCCAGCAGTTCAACGTCACGCGTGAGCGTATCCGTCAGATCGAGGCAAAGGCGCTGCGCAAGCTCAAGCATCCGAGCCGTTCGCGCAAGCTGCGCTCCTTCCTCGACGACAACTGAGCCGTCTGAGCGCGCGCGGCAATGTTGCCGGACTGGCTCAGGCCGAAAGGGGCATCCACCCGTCTTGCGGTGGATGTCACTTTTCTGGAGACGTGTTCTTCCCGACCCTCTCCGATTCTGCCTGAAGGGTTTTCCCTGTTGCGCATGACGGGGGACGAAGCTCTTCCGCTTTACCGTTTCCTGTATTCGACAGTCGGGCAGGAATACTGCTGGTGGATGCGCCGGTCGATGCCGGATGCGGAGCTGGAAGAAATCCTCCACGATCCTGCTGTCCATTTCATGGTTCTGCGTGACAATAGTGGCGAACCCGCTGGTTTCTATGAGCTGGATCTGCGGCAGGGTGGGGATGCCAATCTGGCCTATTTCGGCCTTCTGCCGCAGGCGATGGGGCGTGGGCTGGGTCGTGCGCTTCTGGATCATGCCGTTGCACGGGCGTTCGGGGCAGGGAGCTGGCGGCTGAGGGTCAATACCTGCACGCTGGACCATCCCAATGCGCTTCCGAATTATCGTCGGGCCGGATTTGCGGTCCGGTATGTCGTGTCTGAAACATGGGACGTTCCGGACGAATATGTGCCGGAAAGACTGAGGCGACTCTGAGTTAAGGCTTGCTTTTGGGGGCTGTGCGTGATTAATGCCGCCTTTCCCTGCCGGGCGATGTGGCATCGCGCCGGCTATACCCGCGCCCTGTAACATGGGCCCTGTTTCCGGCATGGGTCGGAGCCAGTTGCGGGTTGACCCAATCCGAAGGGAGTCTTCATGCCATTGTATGAAAGCGTGCTCATTGCGCGTAATGATGTGTCGCAGGCTCAGGTGGAAACCCTGGTCGAGACCATCGAAACCCTGCTCACGGACAACGGCGGTTCCATCCAGAAGCGCGAGTTCTGGGGCCTGCGTTCCCTCGCATACCGCATCAAGAAGAACCGCAAGGGCCATTACGTCCTGCTGGGCCTTGACTGCACCCCCGACACGCTGCGCGAAGTTGAGCGTCAGCTCGGCCTGAACGAAGACGTGCTGCGCGTCCTCACGCTGCGCGTTGACGAGATCGACGAGAACCCCTCTCCGGTTCTGGCTCGCAAGAGCGACGATCGTGGCGATCGCGGTAACTTCCGTGGCGGCTCCAAGCCGGCTGGTCGTTTCGAGAGCGGCCGTGGCGGTCCCCGTCGCAGCAGCGAAGACCGTGAAGAATATCGTGCACGCGGTGAGCATGACGATGCTCGCGAGACGGCTGGAGCGGAGTAAGAATTATGTCTGACACCATCACGCCTGACGCAAACGAAGTGAACCCCGCTGCCCGTCGCACGGCAGTTGGCGCACGTCGTCCGTTTTACCGTCGTCGCAAGTCCTGCCCGTTCTCCGGTGCCAATGCTCCGAAGATCGACTACAAGGACGTGCGTCTGCTGAGCCGCTTCCTTTCCGAGCGCGGCAAGATCGTGCCGAGCCGCATCACGGCCGTTTCGGCCAAGAAGCAGCGTGAGCTGGCACAGGCGATCAAGCGCGCCCGCTTCCTCGCCCTGCTCCCCTACGTTGTGAACTGAGGAGAGCATCATGTCCCAGACCGCACTGATCCTGCTGCAGCGGGTCGAGCATCTCGGCCAGATGGGCGACCTGGTGCACGTGAAGCCGGGTTATGCCCGTAACTTCCTGCTGCCCCAGGCCAAGGCCATGCGCGCCACGGTTGCCAACAAGAAGCGTTTCGAGACCGAGCGCGCTCAGCTTGAGGCTCAGAACCTCAAGAAGCGTGAAGAGGCCGAGCGTCTTGCCGAGCGCATGCACGAGCTGTCCGTTGTTGTCATCCGTCAGGCTGGCGACAGTGGCAGCCTGTATGGTTCCGTCAGCACCCGCGACATCGCAGTTGCTGCTACGGATGCCGGCCTGACGATTTCGCGTCAGCAGGTTGTTCTGGCACACCCGATCAAGCAGCTTGGTCTGACGGAAGCACGCGTTGTGCTGCATCCGGAAGTGTCCATTCCGCTGACGGTCAACGTTGCCCGTTCCGCTGAAGAAGCCGAGCGTCAGGCTCGTGGCGAAGAGATCGGCGTGCAGGAAGAGGATGAGAACATCCTTGGTGACCTGCAGGCTGAGAACGCCGCCGAAGAGGCTGCTGCTGAAGCTGCCGAGGCATCGGAAGAAGCGTAAGGCTTTTACCGCTGATCTTGGTTTTAAAGAACCCGGCCGGGAATATTCCCGAGCCGGGTTTTTTTATGTCTATTTGACTGGCAGGATACAACTAGAGGCCCGCTGAGGCTTTTTCCCGGTATTGGAATCAGGAGATCGGAATGAAGCGAATTCTGGATTTTGTCTTGCGGAAATTCATTCAGACGGGACGCCTGCGGGTCACATTCAGCGATGGTATTGTCCGGACCTATCGCGGATCAAAGCCGGGACTTGAGGCGGGTCTTCATCTTCGGACCAAGCAGGCCGAACGCGCCTTGATCGTCAATTCCGGTCTCGTTTTTGGTGAGGAATACATGGCGGGCAGCATCGTGCCCGACGGATGTACGCTTGAAACGCTGTTGACGGTGCTGATGGAGAACATCAACAGCCATGGTCATGTCTTCGAGGAAATCGAGGACCGTCTGCGGTATGTCACCCGGGCCTGGAAGACGCTGAATTCTCTCAAGACATCCCGAAGCAATGTGGCGCATCACTATGATCTGAACGGCGCGCTGTACGATCTGTTTCTTGATAAGGACCGGCAGTATTCCTGCGCGTATTTCGAGCGTGAGGACATGACGCTGGAGGAGGCGCAGATTGCCAAGAAGCGTCATATCGCGGCCAAGCTCAATCTGGATCGTCCGGGGTTGGAGGTGCTGGATATTGGTTGTGGCTGGGGCGGAATGGCCCTGACGCTGGCGAAGGATTACGGCGCACGGGTTCTGGGGATCACGCTGTCACGAGAACAGCTTGCTGTGGCGCGGCAGCGGGCTAAGGATGAGGGGCTTGACGGGCAGGTCCGGTTTGAACTGATTGATTATCGCAATCTGCACCAGCAGTTTGACCGGATTGTTTCGGTGGGCATGTTCGAGCATGTGGGGCCGCCGCAGTTCGAGGCCTTTTTCCAGAAAGTGAAGGCCTGTCTGAAGCCGGATGGCGTGGCGCTGATCCATTCGATTGGACGGATGGACGGGCCGGGAACGACCAATCCCTGGATTCAGAAATATATTTTTCCGGGCGGGTACTCGCCTGCTCTGAGCGAGACACTGGCAGCGATTGAACGGTCAGGTCTGTGGATGACGGATTGTGAGGTGCTGCGTCTGCATTATGCACGCACGCTGGCGGAATGGCGCAAGCGCTTCGATGCCAACCGTGAGAAGATCCGGGCGCTGTATGACGAGCGTTTTGTCCGGATGTTCGAGTTCTATCTGGTCGGGGCTGAGCTGTCGTTCCGGGTGCAGGGGCACATGAATTTTCAGCTTCAGCTGACCCGATCGATTGATGCAGTGCCGTTCACGCGCGATTACATGTTCGAGCGTGAACGGGAAAGCGCAGGCTAGTAAGGAGTTTTAGCGGCTGGCGAGATTGAGTTCCGCCAGCCGTGCGAATTCAGCGACCGAGAGGGTTTCGGCGCGGCGGGTCGGCTCGATTTCGGCTTTTTCCAGAAGGCGTTCGCCCCCGATGGATTTCAGCGAGGAGCGCAGCATCTTGCGGCGTTGCCCGAAGGCGGCCGCCGTAACCTGCTCCATGGCGCGGAACAAACGTGAGGAGGGTTGCTCGGCGTGTGGGATGATGACGGCCACTGCGGAATGGACCTTGGGTGGCGGTGAGAAGGCTCCGGGCGGGATGCGCAGGGCGACCGAGCATGTGGCGCACCACTGTGCCAGCACTGCGAGGCGTCCGTAAGCTGAACTGCCCGGTTCCGCACAGATCCGCTCGGCGACTTCGAGCTGGAACATCAGGGACAGCCGTTCCCACTGCGACGCCTGTCGCAGCCATCCCACAAGGAGGGGGGTGGCGACGTTATAGGGTAGATTGGCGATGATCTGGCGTGGTGCGGGGGCAAGGGTGGCCGCGTCCAGCTTCAGAGCATCTTCGCGGACGACGTGAAGACGGTTCGGATAGTAGGTCGCCAGTTCGTCAAGCAGGGGCCAGGCGCGTTCGTCGATTTCCACGACATCGACGCGGGTGGCGGGCGTGTCCAGCAAAGCGCGGGTCAGGCCGCCGGGGCCGGGTCCGATTTCGACGACGCTGCGGCCTGTGAGGTCGCCGCCGAGGGCTGCGATCCGGGCGCAGATGCCTGGATCAAGGAGGAAGTGCTGGCCGAGGGATTTCTTGGCATCCAGACCATGGATCTGGATGGTGTCGCGCAGTGAGGGAAGGGACACGTCAGTTGGTGGCCTTGGCAGCAGGACGCATCTCGATGATGGCGCGGCGCTGAAGATCACGCTGGAGCTGGCGCGACGCCTGCTCGACATGCTCGTTCATGAGCTGGTCAGCGATTTCGCTCGGGCTCTGTTGCGCCAGATTTTTCTGCTGCCGGTTGCAGACCATGAGCAGGGCAATACCGTCCATTGAGACCAGCGGACGGCTGACCTTGTTCGGCGGCAGCGATTCGAGAACGGATTTCATCTGCGGCATCAGGCGTTCCAGAATCTGAGAGCCGGGATTGCCGGGGCGCTTTTCGCCCAGAGACTTGTTGAGCGCTTCCATGGCGTCACAGCTATGGATCGTCTGAACGGCGGTCGTGGCTTTTTGCAGGGCTGCACGCTGCTGTTCGGTCGGGTTCTGCGGGTTCAGGGGCGCATCGAACGGGAAAAACGCCTGTCTCAGGTCAAGCTGGGTGCCCATCTGTTTGCCGACCACGCGCTTGGCCTGAACAGTGGCGATGACGAAGCCGCCCGCAACCTGAATGGGGTTGGAGATGGCGCCGATCGGCATCTGGCGCACGATGTTGACGACCTGCGGATCGAGGTTGTCTTCCTGCACCCAGCCCATGGAGCCGCCGTCGAGAGCAGACTGGGCCTGAGAGAACTGCGCGGCCACAATCGGGAACGGCGCGCCCTCGCGGAGCTGGGAGATGATGGTTTTGGTGAAGGCGAGTTCGGCTTCGTCATGGCGCGGGTCGGCGACGGGAACGAAGATTTCGCTCATGAAATACTGCGGGCGTCCCTGTTCCGCCTGAAGCGCCTGTTCGCGCTGGCTGATCTGGGTTGCCGTGATGCGGCCTTCTTCGCCGAGCTTTTCACGCAGAACCTGCATCCAGCCGATCTGGACGCGGATCTGGTCGATCAGGGTCGTGAGCGAGACGCCGTCTGAAGCCAGACGGTTGCGCAGGGCGTTTTTGGGCATCCCGTTGCGCTGTTCGATATTGGCGATGGCGCCTGCGATCTGATCCGGCTCCACGTTGATGTGGCGCTTGAGGATTTCCTGCGTTTTCAGGCGTTCGTCGATCAGTTGATGGATGATCTGGCCACGCATGCGCCCCATGATTTCCGGGCTGATGGGCAGGCCGGTCGAAAGCACGAACAGCTTTGCGCGGTTGTCCACATCACGCTGCGTGAGAACCTGTCCGTTGATGACGGCCAGAATCTGGTCCTCAGGAGGTTTGACCGGGGCCGCGGCCTCTTTGGTGGCAGCAGGTTTCGTGGCCGCCTTGTGGTGCGGAGCGGCCATGGCCGGGAGAGTGGCCGAGAAAGCCAGAAGGACAGCCAGGGCCGTGGATGCGGTGCAATGGGTCTTGGACATGCTCAACCGTTGATTCCGAAGGTGCCGATCGTCTTGAACGTGAAGTTGAAGAGGATGGTCTCGTTACGCTGTTCGCCGCCGATACGGGTGTATTGTTTGATATACATGATATCCAGCCCGAAACAGTCATTGGAATAGCCGATTGTGCCGCCATTGGCGACGAACTGTTTCCGGGACAGGCTGCGACGGAAGAAACCTGACGCATGGTAATTGCGCCAGTGGGTGGAGAAACCGCCTGTCACTTCGCTGGTTTTGACCAGATAAGGGGCGTTGGGGCCGTTTTGGCGGAAATCTGTTGCGTAATAATAATATGGCGTGACGGGAGCATAGACGTAGCCGCCTGTCAGGCGGAACATCGGAACGCCTGTGCTGATCAGGCCTTCGCCGTAATCGAACTGGTGGGTCCAGGGATTATAGCGACCGCGGGCCGTCACATCGACATACTGGTTCGGGCTGACACGCAGGCGGGCCACCGGGTCAGACAGGTGATGGTCGAGGCCGGAATAGGGCAGGCGGTTATGGTCGATATGCTGCTGGAAGCTTTCGCCGACGAGCATGTCGATCGCATGGCCGTTCCATGACCAGTTCTGATGGATGCCCACATTGGCGCGCAGGCCACCATCAAGGCGGTCGGTTCCGAGATAGCGGTTGAGGGAAAACAGCGTCGTGTCCGTGAACTCGTAGGACAGGCTGTCTTCATTAGGCAGGTGGCGGTTCTGCGAATTGCCGGTGTTGGGCGCGGCGATGATCTGGGCGATGGGTTCCAGGATCTGCGAGCCATGGCCTTTGGCGAAGCTGCGCAGGAACGGCCAGTTCATCCGCAGGGCGATGGTCGGCTGGACCTGTCCCACGAGATGGTTGCCGCCTGCGTTCATGTAATAGGTCGGCTGCTGGTAGGCCTGCGTGGCGTGATAGACCATCGAATCGATCCGCGCTGTCAGCAGGAACTGCTGGCCGAGTTTGTTGTGGAACGGACGATCCCACTGAATGGCGGCCTGACCACGCTGATCGTTGATGCCGTTCTTTCGGTACAGATTGAAGTCGGTCGTCTGCACACTGAGGCGACCGCCGAACATGTCCGGCTGTCCCTGAAACGCATAGGTCAGTCTCGGGAGAGCCCAAGGCAGATCGGAGTTGCGGATGACGCCCTGGTTCAGGCCCTGATAGGCCTGTCCGTCAAACCGCAGGTAGGAACCGACGCCGTAACCTTCGAGGAACAGGTTGGAGTTCAGCATTTCCTGACCGTAGCCGGGAACGCGGTAGTCGCGCATGTAATTGGCGGAACTGGCGACGTTGATGTTTGCGCCGAGCTGCCAGTTGCGGTTAAGGGCGAAATTGCCCCGACCGAACACATAACCCTGAATGCCGTATTCGTTTGAGGAACCGACATTGTTGCCGAAGGTGTTTGTGTAGCGGTTCTCGTCATGGGTGTCGTAGGCGACACCACCGGTGACGTCGATGGAACCGAAGTTGAGGCGGTTGCGGTACTGTGCGGTCAGTTCCGGGCCGGTCTTGGTGGAGACGAGGCCACGGACCGTCAGATCCTGCTGTTCGTCGATCGCCCAGAAATAGGGGAGGGTGAAATAGGTGCCGAGATAGCGGTCATGCGGGCTGATGCCCGGCATCAGGAAGCCGCTTTGACGTTTCACGGACGGATCGGTCATGGAGAAGAACGGGAAATAGAAGACTGGCAGACCGAGCATTTTAAGCCAGGCATGATCGAATTCGAGCCGCTTGTGCTGCACGTCCTGCGTCGCGTCGAAAGCCTGAAACTGCCAGAACGGCGGTAGGTCTGGGTTCTTCTCGCAGATCTTGCAGGCCGTATAGACGGCATGCGTCAGGTCGTTGAGCATCCCGTTCGTGCGGCGCATGCCGTTGCCGGCGAGTTTGGCGTTGTCTTCCATGCGGATATAGATGCCGCTACCAATGCCGTCGTGCATGCCGTGACTGAACTCGACATAATCGGCATAGGTCGTGCTGCCGTCGGGTTCCACGACCGCGACATGGCCCTTTGCCGACAGGATGCCGGTGCTGCGGTCATAGGTCACGCGGTCCGCGCGCAGGGCATGGTCGCCCTGCCAGACGCGGACATTGCCGTCCCATGTGATCAGGCCGTTCTTCGCATAGCTTTCGCTATCGGCGAGATAGGTCAGGGGATCGGTCTGGGACGTGGGCTTTCCGATGACGATGACATGGGAGTTGTCGCGCTGCATCGTGTTGGCAGACATTTTCTGCGGCGCTACGAGCGCGGTTCCAGCCATCAGTGTGGCACCGACGAACGAAGCGCGTCTGCGGGCGCGTGCTGGGAGCCACAGGGGCACCGTCATCAACCATCCTCCATGTGCAGCAAAAGCGCCACGGCGAGGCAGAGCCCCGCACCCGTTGGCGCCCATGCCGCAAGAACCGGTGGCAAGGCACCGGATTCACCAAACTGTTCGGCCACTTTCGAGATGGTGAACAGCGCAAAGCCTGCGGCAATTCCCGATCCCAGCATCCGGGCCACGCCGCCGCGTCGTGTCGGACGCATCGAGAAGCCTGCGGATACCAATGCCATGGTCCCGGCCAGAATGGGAAGGGCCAGCAGCGACTGGAAATGAAGTCTGTGCCGGATTGAGGGGAATCCCGAGCGCTCCAGAAGGCTGATGAACCCGGGAAGTGCGAAGACTGACAGCGTGTCGGGGGAGGCGAAACTTTCCTGCACGCGACCGACTGTCAGGTCGGAGGGGAGGGTCATGTCGCCGATTTTCTGGGGCAGGTGATCGGGGTGCAGCACAGAGGTGTCGTGCAGGAGCCACTGATGATCGCCCAGAGCGCCATTGGGTGATTCGACACGCAGGATCAGGCGATCCCGGTCGTCGAGGCGGAAGATGGAAACACCGGAAACGTTCAATGCGCCGTTGACGAGATGGACATCCTGCGCGTGCAGGATGGCAACGCCGTGGGGGACCAGTCCGTCATCGGACTGTCTGAGCCACAGGGCGCCTCCGTTGAGGGTCAGGGGGCCTCCGCCGGTGCGGAGATAGGTCTGATCCAGCATTTCGGCGCTGCGGAACATGCTCGACGACAGGGCGGAAATACCGGTTGTGGTCAGCAGGCCTGTCAGAATCGCGCAGGCCAGCGGGCTGGCCAGGAACTGCCAGGCGGAAATGCCTGCGGCGCGGGCGACGATGAGTTCGGACGAGCGGGTCAGGCGCGAAAAGCAGACGATTCCGCCCAGAAGGATGCCGAAGGGCAAAACGTAGATGATGTAGTACGGCACATGCAGCGCTGCGATCTTGACGACGAGGCTGGCCGGAACATTGGGCCGCGTGGCTGCGCGTCGTAGCAGGTCGATGAAATCGAACAGTGAGACCAGACCGGTCAGAGCCAGCACCATGGACAGGGTGCTGAGCATGAACTGACGGGCAATATAGATGGCAAGCGTTGTCGAGAAACCAGCGTGGTCGTCTCGGGTACTGAAGGCCTGAAACAGTGAGGTCAGCCATGAGCCCAGTCTCGGGGAGGCGATACTTCTCATCTTGAGGCCTCCGGCGAGGGTGTCATGGGAACGGGCTGCTTCACACTTCCGGTCCATTGTTCGAGGAACAGCAGGACGGCGCAAACGACTGCGGGCAGGAGAGCTTCGAGCCAGATGAGCGGGACCAGCGCAAGATGCCGTCCAGCGAGGTTCTGGAGCATGAGCGAGAGGGCCAGCAGCCCGACGACGGTGAGGATTGCCGTCAGGGGGCGGGTGATGTTGCCATGACGGGAGAAGGCACCGCGCAGCACTGTCACCAGCCCGATCATGGCAAAGGACAGAGCGGTCAGGGGAGAGGTGAGCCGTCGCCAGCCCACCACGATGTTCTTGCCGCGATCGCGTTCGGACACTTCATGAGGGTCGGGATGGAACAGTTCGTGAAGGGACATCTCGTCCGGGTCGCGGTCTTCGTGGCTGTTCCGGCGCCCCGAAGTCAGGTCGATGGTGTTGCGCCCGAAGGTCAGGACGTTCAGGCGCCCGGTATGGCGGTCGATTTCCTCGCGCGAGCCATCGTAGAGGACGACGCGGGGCTGATCGTTCACCACGACCATGGTGCCGCGCTCGGCAAGGATCGTGGTGTGGGAATCGGGGTTGCGGTCGTCTTCGACCAGAACGCCATGAAGCTGGCCGTCACTGGTCCGTCCGCGGACATAGACGGTCATGTCTCCGGAAAGGCTGGTGAAGACACCGTCCTGAAGCAGGAAGGCGGCCATGCGGTTGCGGATCTGGAATTCGTAGCGGTGAAACGCATGATAGGATACGGGCGCGAGCCACAATGTCAGGGTATAGCATAGCGCCACGGAGAAAAACGCGCAGAGCAGTCCCGGTCGGGCCAGTTCCAGCGGGGAGCGCCCGGCGGCGCGCATGACCGTCAGTTCCCGGTCTCCGACCATCCGCTGATAGGTAAACAGCACGACGAGGAAGGTCGTGATGGGAAGGATGACGGCGATGAACGTCGGGAGCATCAGCGAGGTGAGCTGGATGAACACGCGCAGGGACAGGCCGTGCTGGACCACCATCGAGACGAAATGCAGCGACTGGGTCAGCCAGATCAGAGCTGTGGCACCTCCGGTCAGCGCCAGCAGGGCGATGAGGAGCTGACGGAGGATGTAGCGGTCGAGCAGAGGCAGGATCTGCCGCCCGGAAGTACCGGAGGATGAGGCCATGGTCCTTCATCTATCCCTAGCGCGTGGCGGGAGGAAGGCGAAAAAACGAAACAGTTTTTATCGCAGGTAGGCAGCCCGGTCGATGGGCGCCCTTGTGTCCGTCAGGCTGTGGTAGAATTGGGTCCCGGCGATACCGACCAGAAGACCTGCACCCGCTGCGAAGGTAATGGCAATATAGCGCCAGGGTTTCTGCATCCGGAATGTGGCCACTTCCACCTGAAGCAGGCCCATGTCCATCTGGCAGCGCCCGAGCCGCAACTGGGCGGTGCGGGTATCGGTCTCGCTCTGGCTAAGGCGGTGTTCCAGATCCTGAACGCGCTCGCGCAGCCCTCTTTCCCGCGTTGCAGTGTCTCGCTGGGGCACAGTGCCGATGCGCGTGATGAACAGGTTTTTCAGCGCGCCGCCGGTGACGCCATCGCGGCGGGCCATCTGTCGGATGCGTTCCAGCGCTGTGGCGGCATGGCCGGGCTGTTCGTCCAGCACGAGCGCCAGAATGTCGGACAGGATCTTGATTTCCCGCGGGTCGATGTCTTTGGAATCAGGCGCACGGGCCATGTTCAGGACGGTGCCATGGTATCTGCATGGGTGTTTGTGCGGGGTTCGGCCGCGCGACGCAGGCGATCACGGATCGCGAGGCCCAGTCCGTGACGGGGGATTGTCTGGGCCGCAATGGTTTTCAGGCCGCGCCGTGTGCCTTCGGCATCCAGAAAGCGCAGTCCGGCGAAGAGGCGGGCCGCTGCTTCTTCAAGATTGCCGCTTTCGCTCAGGTTCCATGTCAGGCCCGCGCCGGGGAATGGTCGGCCGAAAGCAAGCTGGGCTTCGTCGGGCGCAATGGAGGTCACGTCCAGCCTGACGGGCAGGCTGGGGGCATAATGCGAGGCCAGTCTGCCGGGGGAGGCGGGTGCGATTTCAGCGAAATCGTCCGGATGGCGGATCGGGCCGCAGAGATCGTTCAGTTCTTCGAGCGTGACCCCGCCCGGACGCAAAAGGACCGGCACGTTCCGCGTCAGATCCAGAACCGTGCTTTCCACGCCGATCGAACAGGGGCCGGAATCCAGAACCGCGTCGATCCGGCCGTCAAGCGAGCGCAGGACGTGGAACGCATCGGAAGGACTGACGGTGCCCGAGACATTGGCAGACGGTGCAGCAACTGGTGCGCCCACTTCGCGCAGGAGCGCCAGTGCCGTCCGTCCACGGGGGACACGCAAGGCGAGCGTGGAGAGCCCGGCGGCGGCGAGGTCCGAGACGGTCGAGTCAGGAGAGCGGGGAAGCACCATTGTCAGCGGGCCGGGCCAGAAACGCTCGGCCAGCGTATGGGCGATTTCTTTCATCCTGCCGCTGAGCGACGCCTGAGCGAAGGCGCTTTCGGCATCGGGGAGATGGCTGATCAGGGGATTAAAACGCGGGCGCCCCTTGGCGGCGAAAATCCGGGCGACAGCCGTATCGGACGAGGCGATGGCCCCAAGCCCGTAAACGGTCTCGGTACCGAAGGCGACCAGCTTTCCGGCTTTCAGAAGCTCCGCCGCGCGGCGGATGCCCTCGGGTGTGGCTGTCAGGCGTTCGGTATACGGCGTGTCGCTCAAGATGCACCTCCCGTGCAGTAAAAGGACGAATTCAGTCGGCCGGGCTTGCCGTAACGCAGGGGCTCTCCGTCCGCGTCCAGAAGGGCGCCGCCTGCCGCTTCAAGAATGGCCTGCGGGGCGGCCGTATCCCATTCCATGGTGGGACCAAAGCGCGGGTAGAAATCCGCCGATCCCTCTGCGACGCGCATGAACTTGACCGACGAGGAGAGCTTGTCGATGGACGCGACTTTCCGCCCTGCCAGCCAGCGGTCCAAAAGTTCCGGGTCGCCATGATGGCTGGAGGCCAGCACGCGCAGGCCCTCGACAGACGGGGTGGCGGTCTGGATCGGGGAGTTGTGGGTGCCGTCCCAGCGATGCGCCCCCAAGCCCTGACCACCGCTATAGATCAGCCCGTAACCGGGAAGCGCCACAACGCCCAGAACCGGGCGGTCATGGCGGACGAGGCCGATATTGACCGTAAAATCCTTGCCGCCGGATGCAAAGCCCCGCGTGCCGTCCAGCGGATCGACCAGCCAGTAGGCGTCCCCCGCGCTGACCCGGATCCCGGCAGACATTTCTTCCTCACCGATTGCGGGAATGGACGGGCAGGCCGCGCGCAGGCCCGACAGGATGTGATGTTCGGAGGCGTGGTCCGCTTCCGTGACGGGGGAAGCATCGTCCTTGATATCCGTGCGAAAGCCGCGTTCGCGGATGGCGTTGATGATGTCTGAAGCTTCGGAAGCGAGCCTGAATGCCAGATCCAGCAGGGCGCGGTCATCGTTCGCGGGGACGGTAAAGGGGGAAGCGGAAGTCATTCTAGTAGACTACTCCAAGATGGCTTTTGCGTCATGTGTTGATACGGGTGGTGTCACTGCGGGCAGGTCGGCACGGGCTCCTGAGGGCCGTTCCATGTTGCGAACGGGATTTTTGTCGCGGCGCTGAGGGCGATGTCCGCATGGCAGGTCTTTCTCGGGGGAGGGCTTGTATGCCGGGGCGGTGTTTCCGATAACGGAGCTGACGATATTCATGTTCCAGACGACAGGGCCATCATGCTTTCAGTGATTTTCGATTCCATTCCTGCTTTTTCCGCGGATGCGCCCAAGGCGGTTGTGCTGCTGTGTGAGACTGCAGGTGGCGAGACGTTCTCGGCGCTGGACAAGACGACTGCGGGTGCTGTGTCACGTGCTGTTGCCCTGAAGGGGTTCAAGGGAGAGGTTGGGCAGAGCGTGGTGCTGCCCGGTCCGGCTGAAGGGCTATCGCAGATCGTTCTCGCAGGGGTGACGCCGAAGGGCGGCGCCGCTGTGGATGCTGTGGCGGTTGAGAATGCTGCGGGTCGGGCGGTGCGGCTGCTCGATGGCGTTGAAAGCGCGGTTCTGGTCGTGTCCGGGGCACTGGAGCAGTTTGCTCCGGAAGCGGCTCTGGGCGCTCGTCTGGCGTCTTATGATTTCGATCTGTATCGCAGCAAGAAGCCCGGTGCGCGACCGGTTCTGAAGACGCTGACTGTTGTAGTGTCGGACGTGGCTGCGGCTCAGGCACGCTGGACGGCTCTGGATGCGGTGTCCCAAGGTGTGATCCTGACGCGGAACCTCGTGAGCGAGCCGCCGAATATGCTTTATCCTCAAAGCTTTACGCAGCGGATTGAAGAATTGCGTGACCTTGGCCTGACGGTTGAGGTTCTTGACGAAAAAGCCATGACGGAGCTCGGGTTCGGTGCGCTTCTGGGTGTGGCGCAGGGCAGCGTACACAAGCCTCGGACGGTGATTGTTCGTCATGAGGGCGGTGGCAGCGAGGCGCCTCTGGCGTTCATCGGCAAGGGTGTCACGTTCGATAGTGGCGGCATTTCCATCAAGCCGGCGGCTGGCATGGACGAGATGAAGACCGATATGGGCGGGGCCGCGACCGTGATTGGTCTCATGAGTGCGCTGGCCCGTCGCAAGGCGCCGGTCAATGCGATCGGCGTGGTCGGCCTTGTTGAGAACATGGTGTCCGGTGGCGCGCAGCGTCCGGGCGATATCGTGCGGGCCTATGACGGTCAGACGATCGAGGTCCTCAATACCGATGCGGAAGGGCGTCTCGTTCTGGCGGATGTGCTGTCTTATACGCGCAAGCGGTTCAGCCCGAAGCTCATGGTTAATCTCGCCACGCTGACGGGTGCGATCGTGGTCAGTCTTGGGTATGAAAACGCCGGTCTGTTCAGCAACAGCGATGCGCTGGCCAAGGGGCTTTCGGAAGCCGGAGCGCAGGTGGGCGAGGGTCTGTGGCGGATGCCGATGGGCGAGGCCTATAACCGCGAAATCGATTCCGATATTGCCGATATGAAGAATATCGGCGGACGTCCGGGCAGCGCGATCCTTGCGGCTGAGTTCCTCAAGCGCTTCGTGGGCGACACGGACTGGGCGCATCTTGATATTGCTGGAACAGCCTGGAAGACCAAGGCGTCTGCCATTGCGCCAAAGGGTGCAACGGGTTTCGGTGTGCGGCTGCTGGACCGTTTTGTGAAGGCGCATGAAGCCAGCGCCTGAGGGGCGGGATCACGCTGTGGATGTCGGGTTCTATCATCTGACGCGCACGCCGCTTGAGGAAGCGCTTCCGGCCCTTCTGGGCCGGACGCTGGATGCGGGGGAGCGCGCGCTCGTGCGCTGTCCTGATGCGGCGGCGGTTATGGCGCTGGATACGGCGCTCTGGGCGTGCCGGGACCCGGTCTGGCTTCCGCATGGGAGCGCAAAGAGTGGTCATGCGGCCCGGCAGCCGATCTGGTTGACGGAAGGCGAAGACGTGCCGAACGGGGCGCGTTTCCTGTTTCGGGTTGATGGTGCGGGGGAGGATGATTTCGCGCCATTTACCCGGATTTTCGATCTGTTCGACGGTGGCAATCCGCAATCGGTGCAGCGGGCAAGAAACCGCTGGGTGGCGATGAAATCTTCAGGTCACAATCTCGTGTATTGGAAACAGGAAGAGCGGGGCTGGAAAAAGGCGGGGTAAGGTTTCAAAGTATGTCTGAAGCCATTGGTGGAAGATGCTCGATAATGGGGGCGTCTTTCATGTCACTGGAGAGGACGCCTGATTGTGCCGGACCCCACGAATTCTTCCCCTAACCCTCTGAAAACCGATCTGCGGCGCGTCGATATCAATCCGGACTTCTGGTATCCGCTGGCGTGGTCGAAGGATCTTAAACGCGGGAAGACGATCGGGCGTCGGTTCGGACGGCATCCGATTGCGCTGGTGCGGCCTGCGGAAGGTAGCGTGTTTGCGCTGGAAGACCGGTGCGCGCACCGTCAGGTTCCGCTCAGTCTGGGCAAGGTGAGCGGCGAGGCTGTTCAGTGCTGCTATCATGGCTGGGCGTATGGCCGCTCGGGGCGGTGCATTGATGTGCCCTATCTCGGTAAGGGCAAGCTTCCGAACGGTGTGAGGACCTATCCCTGCCGTGAAGCGGGCGGGATGATTTTCGTGTTTCCCGGTGATGCGGCGAAAGCGGAGAGCGTTCCTCTGCCGCCGCTGGCGCAGGTAGACAATCCGGCGTTCAAGACGCGGCATTTCAGCCCCGTCGTGAAGTGCCATTACACGTTCATGCATGAGAACCTGATGGACATGAACCATCAGTTCCTGCACCGCCGCCAGATGGGGCAGATCAAGGCGCGTTTTCTGGGGCAGGATGCGGGCGAGGGCTTTATTGAGGCGCGTTACAGTTTCGCACGTAGCGGCAACCAGCAGCCACTGGCGGAGCGGTTGATTTTCGGCAAGCATCACGATGATCCGGGCCGTGAACAGCCGGTTGAGGAAATCGTGAGTATCCGCACGACCTATCCGTATCAGAGCCTCAAAATCCACGACAAGGACGGCGACCTGATTATGGAACTGTTCAGTGTTTACGTCCCGAATAGTGCTGATGGTGCGAGTACGCAGACATTCGGTCTGCTTTCGGTGCTGCGTCCGAAAACGCCATTTCTGATTGATGTGATCTGGCCTGCGCTGGGCATTTTCACGAACCGGATTTTTGAGGAAGACCGGGAGATCATGGAACTGGAGCAGGCGGCCTGGCGGGACTTGGGGGGCGATCACAACGTCGAAGTTTTCCCGATCGTGCGAAAGTTGCGCGATCTTCTGAAGGTCGAGGGGATTGTGAGGGAACAGAGCGCGGATCCTGTCGTTGTCTGAGAACATAGGTCTTGAGGACACGGACAGGAGACGGTCATGAAAACAGTCACGCTCAGGAATGGTGTCACGGTTCCAGCGCTGGGAATGGGAACCTGGAATGTCGGCGACAGTGCCTCACGTCGCAGCAGCGAGATCGAGAGCCTGCGAAAGGGGCTGGAGGCCGGTCTGCGGGTTGTTGATACGGCCGAGATGTATGGCAACGGGCGTTCGGAAGATCTGGTGGGCGAGGCCATCGCGGATGTGCGCGAGGATGTTTATCTTGTCAGCAAGGTCGTGCCGTCCAATGCGTCTTATGACGCAGTTCACAAGGCGTGCAGGCGTTCTTTGAAGCATCTGGGGACGGACTGGCTGGATCTGTATCTGCTGCATTGGCGTGGGGGAACGCCACTTGAGGAAACGATCCAGGCCTTCGAAGATCTCAGGGACGACGGTCTGATCCGCGGCTGGGGGGTGTCGAACTTCGATGTCGATGACATGGAAGAGATCGAAAGCCTGTCCGAAAACTGTCTGGTTAATCAGGTTCTGTACAATCTGGAGCACCGGGGGACGGAGTTCGATCTTCTGGACCATGATCTGAAATCCGGGACGGTGACGATGGCTTATTCGCCGCTTGGGCAGGGTGGGGAGCTTCTGGAGCATCCGGCACTAAAAGAGGTGGCATCACGGCATGAGACGTCGCTCGGGCCTGCCGATCCGGCCCAGATTGCGCTGGCATGGGTGTTGCGTCGGCCGAATGTTCTGGCCATTCCGAAGGCGACATCTCCGGAGCATGTGGCAGGAAATCTGGCCAGTCTGGAGATCAGTCTGACGGATGCGGATCTCAAAACGCTTGACAGTGCTTTCCCTTCTCCGAAACGCAAGCTATCTCTCGCCATGATCTGACGGTCGTGATGGTTGCGGTCCGTTCTCCCTAACCTGCGGACCGCGCCCTGCCTATTTTTACGTCCCTGTTCCATACTGATTCGGTTTCCCTCTGCCTTGCGGTTCTGGTGGTGCCTGCTTGTGTGCTGGTGCTTCAGCCGGGGCGGTTCGGGCAGGCCGCAACCGTATGTCTGGCGGCTCTGGCTGCGGTATTGGCGCTTTCGCCTGCTGTTCTGGCTGTGGCGCTGGGCGTGATTGCGGCGCAGGAGCGGGATGCCTGTCCGGCGGTGTGGAGCGTTCCGGTTCTGCTGCTGAGCGTTCTGTTTCCCGCCCAGACGCCTGTTCTGCTGGGGCTGCTGCCTGCTCTATTCTGGCCTGCGCTCGTGCGGCGCAAGGACGAGGGCTGTTCCGCCGTTATGAGCATTCTGGGCGTGTCGCTGGTGTGGCATGCTCCGGGGGCGGTATCGGTGGAGCTGGTTGCGGGTCTGGGCGTGTGTGTGCTCGGGTTGATCGGATGGTCCGTTCTGGGAGCGCATCGGCCGGGAAATCTGGGGCTTTTGCGTCCCGTTCTGTTGATGGTTCTCGTGGTGGCCGCGCAGAATGAGGGGCTTGCGGTCTGTGCCCGGATTGCGCTGGAAGCCGCGCTTCTTGATCTCGCAATGCTAGTTTTGACGGCGTCACTGGGGCCTTGGTTTCCGGTGATGGCCGTATTGCGTCTGCCGTTTCCGCCTTTGCCCGGACTGGTTGTGTTGTGGCTTGGGATTCATGCGGCGCTGAGCATGGCGGCGGGTGTCGAAGGCTGGAGCGTGCTCGGCGTGATGGTGGCATTGCTGCTGGGCGTTCTGGCGCTGTCCGATCTGCTTGTCGTTGGGCGGCAGATGTCTGGAGGGCAGGCTGTCATATCCGGTGTTTCCGTATTGCTGATGGGTGCTGGAAGCCTGTTTTTGCCCGCGCTGGTGTTCGGACTGACAAGTCCTGCGCTGCATGGTGTGGGGGGGGAATGGGTCTGGCCCGTCTGGAGTATTGGTGCAGGCGATGGCTCCCATTTCCGGCTGATGGCCTTCGTGATGGTTGGAGCCCTGATCTGGATTCTTCTCGTGCGTCCCTGGCGCATTATGGGGGGGATCGTTCACGCAGCCTCCACGCTGGCTCCGGCATTGGTCACATTGCTGGCATCAGGCGATGCCCTGTTTGAAGAGGCGCCGTCTCTGGGCTGGAGCTTGCGCCGTTTTGTCGTGTCGGGGCGGGTTCGTTTGAAAGGGCTGAAGGGGGTTAAGGCGCCCGTTCTGCCCGATCTGCGTCAGGGGGCCGTGGGGCTCTGGCTTGTTCTTCTCGGGCTCGTCCTCGCGGTGCTGGGAGTGATGACGTGATGGCGCATGACGCGGGGCTGATTGCGTTGTCTGTGCTGGAAGCGCTGTTCCAACTGGGGCTACTGCTTGTTCTGGCGCCTGTGTTGGGGTGGTGTCTGGACGGTCTGCCGTTCTGGCTGGCTGGCCGCGCAGGTGGGGCTGTGCGGTTTCGTCTCTTGGGTGCGGGGCGGTTCTGGAAAGCTGTGCTTCTGAGTCCGTTGGGGGGGCGTCCGGCACTTGCGTTGACCGTGGGTGTGCTGGCGCTTGTGTGCCTGCCTGCGGTGACGACGGGATCGGTGTTGTCACCGCTCGCAGACCCGCTTGTCATGGGGCTCATGCTGTTGATGGGGCGTGGATTTCTGGGGCCGGGCGTTTTGTCGGGAGAGGCATCGCGTCTGGTTCCGGCGGTTCTGCTGCTGTGCCTGACGGAAGCACTGATCGCGCTGGCCGCTCCGGGGACAGATGGCCTTGGGGGCTTGTGTGCGATGTTGCATATCGAGCCTGAGCCGGGTCTGGAGGGTGCACTTGCGGCCTGTGCGCTGGCTTTGGGAATTGCATGCCCGCCGCTTCGTTCCGAGGATGTGACGGGCATGTTGTCGGGGGTGCGGGACCGGCAGGAGCGTGAGGCGGCGCGCAGTATTGCGGATGTGCTGAACTGTGGCTGGCTGCTGTTATTGGCTGATCTGGCATGGCCGGTGAGTGTGGGGCTCGCGCAGGGAGGCGTTCAGGGCTGGTGGCTCGGGTTGGCTGCGCTTGGCGCACGGCTGGCGCTGGCTGTGGGCGTGGCGGTCGGGCTGAGACTGATGGCGCAGGAGCGGAGCGCGCGGCTGACGGCGCTGTTTGCGGGTGTGGCGCTCCTTCTGGCTCTGGCGGGGAGGTTTGGCACATGATCGTTGGGTTCGGACTGCTTTTGCTGCTGGCGCTCGCGGGGTTGGGGAAAGACGGACGGGGACTGCCGCTTTACGGGGCGGTCTGCGCTTTTGCCGGGGCGACGGTCTGTTCGGGGCTGATGGCGTTGCTGACGTCCGTGGCGCTGATCGGGCTGAATGTTCTGGCATGGATCTGGCTGCGGCGGTTCGCGCCGGAAGCGCCGGACAAGGCGGCTGTTCTGCCGGTTGTGGGCACGCTTGTTCTGTTGCTTGCGCTTGGTTTGTCAGGGGCGGGTCTGGGGCTTGCGCCGGTTCTGGGTGCGGGCGCGGTTCTTGCCGGGTTGTGTGGGGCGGCGTGGGGAACGCCGCTGGTTCAGTTTACCGGGCTGATCCGGGCAGCGGACGGGCTGGTTGTTGTGGCGTGCGTTCTAAATTCATGGCCGCTTTTTGCCGCTGCTTTGAGTCTGTGGGGCGTTCTGGCGGCCCTTGGCGTCACGCTGCTGCCCCGTCTGGCATGGCGGCGGGTGGAGGACGTCTGATGCATCCGCTCGCACCCGTCGGCACGCTGTTTGCCGTCACTGTCTGGCCGCTTCTGGCGGCGTTCCTGCTGTTCCTGACGCCTGAAAACCGTCAGGCCGCCAGTAGCCGGACGTTCGCTGTGGCGGGGCTTGTCATCACGCCGCTGGCCGTGTGGCTGATGCCGGGGACGGACGCTCTGGCCGCGGCGTGTTCCTGCATCCTGACGGCCATTCCGCTGCTTCTCCCGCAGGCGCGGGACCGGACAGGGCGGATTTTGCCGTTTCTGGTGACGGGATGTGCGTTGCTGGCGCTGAACGTCCATTCGGCTTTTGCAGTGACGATCCTGTGTGGCGCGGGAGCAGTTCTTCTGGCGTGGCGCGAAGGGCGTGGTCCCCGGCAGGCCGCAATTGTGTGGGACATTGCGCGCAGTCGGCTCGGGGGTGTGGTTCTGGGGCTTCTGGGCGCGTCGCTTCTGCCGATGCAGCAGTCATCGCTGGGGGCGGTGCTGCTGACGGTCGGATTATGCATGGTGGCGGGTCTGGGACCGTCACCCGCGCCTGCGCCGGAGGCGGCGCTTCTGGATACGGGGCTGCGGTTTGCGGCGCTGATGCTGATGTTCCGCCTGAGTGCCTATCCGCTGGTCCATCTGCTCATGCTGATTGCGGGTTTTGGAACACTCCTCATGCTGGTGGTGTCGCGCTCGACGGGGCGGACGATCTCTCTGCCGATGCTGTCGGCGCTGGGTGCTATTGCGGCCGCGACCGGCGAAGGTCCGGCGCTCGTCCTGCTGCTTTTGTCGGCGCTGGGATTGGCCGTTCTGGATCTGCATGAGGCTGAGGGATCGGAGGCCATCGGGGCAGGAGCCGCACCGTGGCCGGTGTTCTGCGCGTTGGTCGGGATCGGGCGGTCGCTTGATGCCGCAGAGCTTGTTCTGCTGGTGTTGTGTCTGCTGCCTGCTTTGTGGTCCGTACGTCCTATGACCCTGCTGCCAGCCTTCGGACGGGGAGAGCGGGGTATCGTCGCTGTGACACAGGCCGTTCTTCTGCTGGGCGGCTTGTGTGGCCCGCTGTTTCTTGCATGGCATCCGGTGACGGGGTGGCGACCATGAGGAGCATGGGGCGGATCATCCGCAGTGGCGAGCGTGTGGCGCTGTCACATTATCATCTCGATCCTGCACAGTGGAGCGATATGCTCTGTGTTCCGGGCGCGACGTTGCCGCTGATCTCGTGCTGGGCGGATGATGCGCGCGCCTATGTTCTGTTGCTGGAGGGGGATCGCCCGATTCTGGCGAGTACGGTTGTGGAAGACCGTCGGTATCTGGCGCCGTCGTCGCGGTTTGCCGGGGCGGAATGGGGCGAGCGCGTATCGTATGATCTGTATGGCGTCGAGGCCATGGAGGCGCGTGGGAATGGTACGCCTGCGCTAGATGAAGGTGGCTGGACATCCACATGGCCGTTGTCATCCCGTCCGGGACCGGCTTCGGGTGGTCTGCGTTCGCTCGGAGGGAGCCACTTTCTGCGTCCAGAGCAGACGGGGCTGAGTGGCCCTCTGGATCTGTCTTTCGAAGTTCTGAAAGGGAAGATCCGGGCTGTGGATGTCTGTGCGGGCGGGGCACATCGGGGTGTGGTGTCCCGTCTTTTTGGGAAGACGCCGGAAGAGGCCATGTTCCTCGTGGCGCGGATGACGGCGGGTGGTTTCGTGGCGCATCCTCTGGCCTTTGCGCGTGCTGTGGCGCAGGCGCGCGGTCAGGTTCCGGGGCCGGGAGTTCGGGATGTGTGGATGATCCTGCTGGAGATCGAGCGGATGTCGCTTCATCTGTTCGACATGGCCCGGACGGCGCGGGGCTTGGATGCGGAACTGCTGGCGACGCATTGCGATCATGCGCGCGAGGCCATTGCGCAGGCCTGTTCGGAACAGGGGGTGTCGCGGCGTTTGATGGATACGGTGAACTGTGGCGGCTTTCGCGAGGGGTTGGAAATTGTCCCGCTGGCGCAGGCGGTTCACGCGGCGATGCAGCCACGTCTTGCGGCGCTGGAGGAGCTTCATCGGGTTTTTGCGTCCCGTCTGAACGGGTTTGCAGTTCTGGATGTGCGGCTGGCGGAGCGTTTTGCTGTTGGGGGTGTGACGGGGCGTGCGAGCGGTCGCAGCATGGATATGCGACGGCGGGAAGCCGGAATGCGGCTGGAGGCGCTGCGGGCGACGGGATCGAGCCGCGGCGATGCCCGGGCGCGTGATGGGCTGCGGCTTGCGGAAATCCGGGATTCGCTGAAGCTGATGGAACGGATTTTGGGCAGCATTGGTCTGGACGATGACGAACCCGCGCCGGACAGCACGGATGAGGGTATTGGCGTGGCCGAGGGGGCGCGCGGAGATGTGTGGTACTGGGTGCGGCTGAAAAACGGGCGGATCGAGAACCTGCATGTCCGTGATCCGGGTGTCTCGGTTCTGCCGGTTCTGGGGGCGATGCTGCAAGGCTGTCCCGTGGAGCGTGCGCCTGCGGCTCTGGGGTCGATCGGGCTGTCTCCGGCGGGGATTGCGTTGTGAAGGGATTACGGCGGACAGGGCCTCTGAGCCTGCTTTACGCCTTCATGGATGCGCGTCGCTGGCGGCCCTCCACAGAGGGCGCATTTCTGGGGGGTGAGCGTCCCATCGGGTTGTATGTGCTGGAGACGGGGGGATGCGAGGGCTGCTTCATGGAGATCGAGTCCCTGAAAGGCAGTGCTTTCGCTCTGGAGCAGGCGGGCTTCGTCTGTGTGAGCGATCCGGCGGATGCGGACTGGCTGCTGCTGACTGGCGCGGTGACGCGGGTCTGTGCCGAGATGGTGGACCGGGTCTGGCGGGCGATGCCGCCGGGCCGGAGTCTGATTGCGGTCGGGGCCTGTGCGGTCGATGGAGGGCCGTTTCCGGCCAGTTATGCGACGCTGGGTGGGTTGCAGGCCCTGACGCCGGTGCGGCGTGCGATTCCGGGCTGTCCACCCGCGCCGGAAGAGATCCTGCAGGCCCTTCAGGAACTGGCGCGGATCTGATCGCGATATTCTGAAACTGGAAATTGCCTGAAACAACGAAGTTTTGTCTTCGGATGGCTTGTCGTGACACGGTTTCGCGTTAAAGCAGACGGACGCACTGGATGCGTTTTCCCATGAGGTCCGGCCACCTGTCGTTCAGGTCGCCGCACAGAGCACAGGGCTTGAGATGGCTGATTATCGCCTTGGAATTGATCTTGGTGGCACGAAGATCGAAATCGCAGTTCTGAATCGTTCGGGCGATCTCGTCCTGCGGGAACGAATTGCCAATCCCGGTATTTATAACGAGGCCGTTCTGGCGATCCGGGATCTGGTGGCGGATGTGGATCATCGTCTGGGTGCGGTGCCGAGCCACCGCGTTTCGGCGGGGCAGCATACGTCCACGCTGGGTATCGGGATTCCGGGATCAATCTCGCCAGAGAGCGGGCTGATCAAGAATGCCAATGCGACCTGGCTGAACAACCAGCCTTTCGGGCACGATCTGGAAGCCGCGCTGGCCCGTCCGGTCCGGACGGAAAATGACGCCAACTGCTTTGCGCTGTCTGAAGCTGCCGATGGTGCGGCCAAGGGCATGCTGACCGTTTTCGGTGTCATCATCGGGACGGGCATGGGCGCGGGCATCGTCAATAACGGGCGCGTTCTTGAGGGGCGTCATCATATTGCTGGTGAATGGGGGCATCTGCCTCTGCCCTGGCCGACGGAAGAAGACGCGCCGCCACGCGAGTGCTTCTGTGGGAACAAGGGCTGCATGGAGCGCTACCTCTCGGGCCCGGCACTTGCCGCGGACTGGAAGGGGCCGGGGCATCGCAATACGGCCGGTATCGAAGAGGCTGCGGCCAATGGCGATCAGGCTGCGATTGCGGCACTGGGCCGTTATACCGAGCGTTTTGCCCGGGCCTGCGCCATGGTCATCAACTTCCTCGATCCGGATGTGATCGTTCTCGGTGGTGGCGTCTCCAACCTTCACACGCTCTATGAGCGCGTGCCGCCGCTTCTGGCCAAGCATGTCATTACGCCGGTCTGCACGACGCCGATCGTGAAAAATAAGCATGGTGACAGCTCTGGCGTGCGTGGCGCGGCATGGCTGTGGGACGTGACGGAATAAGTCTGTCGCGTATTGGACATGAAAAAGGCCGCCCGGAGAACCGGGCGGCCTTTTTTGTTGGGATTTCCTGCTCTCAGGCGGGTTCTTCTTCCACCGTTTCCGACATCTCTTCCGCCGCCAGTTTCAGGCGGTGGTAAGAGCGGCGGGAGAAGGGCAGGATCGCGATATAGAGCAGTCCCGCGCCTGCGAGGGCGCCCCAAGGGTCCGCGACCAGAAGGGCTGCATAAAGGCCGGTCCCGAGCATCAGGGGGAGGACATAGCGCGCCGGAACCTTGAAGTTCTTGAACGACCAGACCGGCAGGGTCGAGACCAGCAGCAGGCCGGTGACAATCAGGCAGACGGCCGAGACGAGGGGCAGGCGGGCGAATGCGGCCAGACCTTCGGCATGGAGGCGGTCGGCTTCGAGGCCGAGGAAGACCGGGAACAGGACCAGTCCGGCTCCGGCAGGAGCCGGGACGCCTGTGAAGAAGCTGTAGGAATAGTCCGGCTTGTCGTCGTCATCGAGGCTCGCGTTGAAGCGGGCCAGACGCAGAGCCATGCAGACCGTGAACAGGATGCACGGGACGAAAGAATAGCGTCCGGCATGTTCGAGCGACCACATCAATAGCACGAAGGACGGTGCGACGCCGAAGCAGACGAAGTCTGACAGACTGTCGAATTCCGCGCCGAAGCGGGTGGCGCCCTTGAGGAGGCGCGCGATGCGTCCGTCCAGTCCGTCAATGCAGGCGGCGATCAGGAGTGCTACGGCAGCGGGTTCAAACTGGTGTTCGAGAGCGAATCTCATGCCGCTGAGTCCGGCGCAGAGGCCCAGCATTGTCATGATGTTGGGGATGAGGCGGTTGAACGACGGCCCGCGCACGCGGGTGCGCGGGTTGCGGCCCATACGGCGCAGTCTGCGTCGGATGCGGCGCTTTCGGCCAGAAGCGCTCACAGAGGCGCCAACAGGCTGGGCGGGTTCGCGGGTGGGTTCAACCGTCGGAGGCGTGGTCATGTATGGCGTCTGGCTCAGAGCGTCGCCAGGACAGTTTCGCCACCAACCATGGTCTGCCCCTCCACAACCAGAGGTTCGACGCCGGGTGGCAGATAGACGTCGGTGCGCGAGCCGAAACGGATCAGGCCGAAGCGCTCGCCTGCTTCCATGCGATCGCCTTCCTCGACGAAGCACAGGATGCGGCGCGCAATCAGGCCGGCGATCTGGACAACGCCGATATTGCGGCCATCCGGCAGCGTCAGGCGCAGTTCGTTGCGTTCGTTGTGTTCCGACGCTTTGTCGAGGCTGGCATTGAGGAACTTGCCTGCGTGATAGGCGATCTTCGTCACTTCACCGGCGGCGGGCATCCGGTTGATATGGACGTTCAGCACCGAGAGGAACGTCGAGACGCGCCAGACCGGCGTGTGTCCCATTTCCAGCGCGGGCGGCGGCGTGACGAGGGCGACGGATGTGACGCGGCCATCGGCGGACGCCAGCACCAGATCGGGGCGCGGCGGTGGGGTGCGCTTGGGATCGCGGAAGAAGTACAGGCAGAACGCCGTGAAGGCGATGCCTGCATTGCCCAGCAGGCGCGTGGCGCGCCAGGGCGTGGCTCGTCCGATCAGTCCGACGAACGAACCGGCGAGGAGGAAGGGAGTCGCGGCGCGGTGCGGCGGCGACAGGACGAGCTTGAAGGACTGGATCAGCGACATGGAACGCACTCTTACGGCACACGGCGGGAGGGTCAAGAATTCGCCACAAAGAAGGCGTTTTTCGGGCAGGTTTTCTGCGTCAGGCAGGTTTGGGGACCTGTTGGGGAAGTGTGGCAGCCAGTTTGTCGTCGATCATGGGGATTCCAGCATAGGCATTTTTTCGGGCTGTGAGGAGGTGAACGCCGCCGCATGGCAGGCGCAGTCTGTGTCCGATCTGCTCCATGATCCGTCCCTGTGTGGCGGAAAGAGCGGCGGGTGGTGCCATCAGAGCCCCCGAATGATGGTCAATCCGGAACAGGGTCTGATCGAGCAGGCGGGTCAGTTGGCGGCTGCTATAGGGAATGCCGTGGCCGAAAGGGGTGGCGTCGGTATGCGCCCAGTAGCCGGAACGGTTGGGAACGATCAGGATCAGGGTGCCGTCATCGGTGAGGGTGCGCCAGATGGCCCGCAGGAAATCCGGAGCGACACGCGTGAATTCGAGACCATGCACCACGAGCACCGCGTCCATTGAAAGGTCGTCGAAAGGCAGGCGGGCGCTGTCGACGATGCAGTCTTTTGAGGAAGGGTGAAGTGTTTTCTGGGTCTGGGCGTGAAGCAGGCGCGCAGAGACTGCGAATTCGGCACTTTCGGGAAGATAGGGGGCTGTGTAGCCTATGCCGAGAATGCGTCGCCCCCGCATGGGGGGCATGATGCGTCGCAGGCGCTCGTTGAGGAGCAGGGCCGTGCGCTGTCCCTGTCGGCTTTCATAGAAAGTGGCGGCATCATCGGAACGGATGCGGGCCAGGGACGTCAGCATGCGGCTACCTCATCAGCAGGACAGTCCAAGGGGAACAGTCATGCCACTTGATATCAAGCCGATTCCGGTTCTGTCGGATAATTATGCCTGGCTGCTAACGACGCCAAAGGGGGAACGGGCCATCGTGGACCCCGGTGAGGCCGGGCCGATTCTTGATGAGATCGGGGAGGGGCGGCTGGACATGATCCTGCTGACCCACCATCACGCCGACCATACAGCTGGGACGGAGGCGCTCCGGGAACGCTATGGCGCGCAGGTTTACGGGCCGCGCCAGAATCAGGAACGGCTGCCTCGGCTGGATCATGCGGTTGAAGATGGGGACGTTGTTTCTCTGGGAAATACGCAGATTCAGGTCTGGTTCACGCCGGGCCATGCAGTTGGGCATGTGTCGTATGTCGTGGCCGAGGTTCCGGCGCTGTTCTGTGGCGACGTGCTGTTCAGTCTGGGCTGCGGGCGATTGCTGGAAGGCACGGCGCAGGAACTCTTCGACAGTCTGCATCGCTATGACAGTCTGCCGGACAGCACGCTTGTCTGTGCGGGACATGAATATACGCGCTCCAACCTTGCTTTCGCACTGCATGTCGATCCGGAGAACGCCGCTCTGAAGGCGCGGGCCGGGGAAGTCGAACGTCTTCTGGAAGCTGGACGGCCGACGCTCCCGGTGACGCTGGGTGTAGAGCGCAGGACGAATCCGTTTCTGCTTGCACCGGATGTTGCGACTTTTGCGCGGCTGCGCCGGGAAAAGGATACGTTCTAACGGCACAAAAAAAGCCCCGTTCGAAAGAGACGGGGCTTTTTTTGTGGCTTGCTAAGGCCGTTACCAGCCGAAGATGATTTTCTTGAGCAGTTCGGCGCCAAGGCCCACGACGATAACGCCGCCCGCCCAGATCGCCACGAACCAGCCCACGCGTTTCATCCAGTTCAGGAAGCCCGGTTTCTCGTCGGGCTGACCGTATTCGATACGCATGGGGCTGGTCTTTCGCCGTTAGTGGTAGTGGTGTCCGGCGGACATCTTTCCGCGGAACACATAGTACGAATAGGCGGTGTAGGAGAGGATTAGCGGCAGGAGGAACATCGTGCCGACCAACAGGAAGGTCTGGCTCTCCGGCGGAGAAGAGGCCTGCCAGATGGTGATGGTCGGTGGCACGATATAGGGCCACACATTGATGCCCAGACCGCTGAAGCACAGGAAGAACAGGCCCAGCGTTGCGATGAAGGGCAGCAGGTGCGAGCGCGGGTTGCGCAGGCCGAGGAACAGTGCCGCTGCGAGCACGACGACTGCAACCGGAACCGGCGCCACCAGAGCGAGCTGCGGCATGTCCAACCAGTGCTGCATGTAGGTGGTGTGGAGCATTGGCGTCCAGATCGAAACGAGCGCGATCGTCACCAGCATGAGGCCGCCGAGGACAAAGGAGATCCGGCGCATTGCATCATGCAGTTCGCCTTCGCAGCGCCACAGCAGCCATGTTGCGCCAAGAAGTGCGTAACCGATGACGACGGCGAGGCCGCAGAACAGGGCGAAGGGAGTAAACCAGTCGAAGCTGGACCCAACGAACACATTGTTCTCGATTTTGATCCCCTGAACGAGCGTTCCGAGAATGACGCCCTGCATGAAGGCCGCAACGATAGATCCGCCGCAGAAGGAGCTGTCCCAGAAGAACTGGCTCATGGGCGATTCCGACTTGAAGCGGAACTCGAAAGACACGCCGCGCAGGATCAGGGCCAGCAGCATGAACAGGATCGGCAGGTAAAGGGCCGGGAGGATTGTGCCGTAGGCGACGGGGAAGACGCCGTAGAGCGCCGCTCCACCGAAGATCATCCAGGTTTCGTTGCCGTCCCAGACGGGGGCGACCGTGTTGACCATGAGATTGCGATGATCGTGGTCCTTTTCCTTGAGGAAAAGGACGCCGATCCCGAGATCGAAACCATCAAGGCAGACATAGAGGAAGATGGCGGTTGCTGCGAGCAGCGCCCAGACCACCGGGAGCCAGAAGCCGGCTGTTTCTGTCATGGTTCTTACTCCGCCATGCCAGCGCCGGCTGTCGGGCCGGATGGGGGCTGATGGGAGACCTGTGTTGTACCTGCGGCACGCTGGGGCTGGTCTTCAGCGGGGCCATGTTCGCCCTGATGGGGTTCTTCGGCGAAGGTCCGCAGCAGGATGGTGATGCCGCCCATGAACACGATGAAATAGACGACGATGAAGGCAATCATCGACGTTGCGATGCTCGGCAGGGCGATCGGAGAGACGCTGTCGGCGGTCCGCATCAGGCCGTAGACGGTGAAGGGCTGACGGCCCACCTCAGTCGTGACCCAGCCACACAGCAGCGCGAGGAAGCCCGCCGGAGACATGAACAATGCGACCCGATGCAGAAGCGGCGTGTCGTACAGTTTGCCTTTCCAGCGCAGATACAGCGACCACAGACCCACCAGCACCATCAGCATGCCAAGGGCGACCATGATGCGGAAGGAGAAGAACAGCAGCGGAGAATAGGCGCGGTCTTCTTTCGGGAAGTCCTTTAGACCCGGGACCTTGCCGTCGAGACTGTGCGTCAGGATCAGCGAGCCCAGATAGGGGATGGCGATCTTGTAGCGGGTGGTCTCGTTTTCCATGTCGGGAATGCCGAACAGGATTTCCGGTGCGCGGCTTTCGGATTCCCAGTCGCCTTCAAGTGCGGCGATTTTAGCGGGCTGATATTCCAGCGTGTTCAGGCCCTGCGTATCACCGGCCAGAACCTGGATCGGGGAGACGATGGCGGCCATCCACATCGCCATCGAGAACATCAGGCGGACCTGTTCGGACGCCTGACGGCCTTCACGACGCGCCTTGAGCAGATGCCATCCGGCCACGCCTGCCACGATAAACGCCACGCACAGGAAGGCTGCGAGGCCCATATGGACGATGCGGTACGGGAAAGACGGGTTGAAGACGATCTGCCACCAATCGACGGGCAGGAAACGTCCGGTGGCTTCGTCGATGCGATAGCCGCGGGGAGTCTGCATCCAGGAGTTGGAGGACAGGATCCAGCTCATGGAAATCAGGGTACCGATCGAGACCATGCAGGTGGCTGCGAAATGCAGGCCTTTGCCGACGCGGTTGAGGCCGAACATCATGACGCCGAGGAACCCGGCTTCAAGGAAGAACGCCGTCATGACCTCATAGGCCAGCATCGGGCCAAGGATCGGACCGGCTTTCTGGGAGAAAGCCGACCAGTTCGTTCCGAACTCGTAAGACATGACGAGGCCGGAGACTACGCCCATGCCGAAGACGACGGAAAAGACCTTCAGCCAGTATTTGAAGAGGTCCAGATAGGCGCTGCGGCCTGTCTTGAGCCAGAGGCCTTCCAGAACAGCCAGGTACGCTGCAAGACCGATTGAGAACGCCGGGAACACGATGTGAAACCCGACCGTAAACGCGAACTGGAACCGCGCCAGGAATAAAGCCGAGAGGCCAAACATTTCAGTTGCCTTCTGGATAGATGGCGAGAGGCAGATTCCGTCAGAGGCAAGGCCGCTCCCTGCGGAATCTGACGCACGCAGAACGAGGATAACGAAGTTGTGATCGTTTCGTGTGTCGCCGTCTTTTGAACCCACAGAACGTGTTTGGCCAGAGAAAGTTCTGTGTTCCGATGGGTTTTTTGATGGAAATCAAGCGGAAATTTCGGCTTCAGGGGGGAGGAAATGTTCCATTGAAAAGTGCAGAAATTGCCTGTGTATCCGGGAGGATCTGGCCGTTGATGACGGGGAGTGCCACAGAAAGTGATTGTTCGTTTTGGGGCTGTGGAACGGAAGCCTTTTCCAGCGCTTTGCGGAGGGCGGCCTGAAGGTCTGGGGCGAGGTGCGACTCTATTTCAGGCCGGTCCAGAAGGCGTGCTGCAAGCTCCTGCCAGTGGATTAGGGAGAGGGTGAGTGTGCCGGTTTGGCTTGGGAGGGTGAGGGCGCCGGACAGGGTGATGTGGCTGTCTGTCGAGGCTGGGGAGGCTGAGGCGTCCTGAAGCAGGAGGCGGCCGTATGACGCCGGGTCAAGAAATGAGCGGCCTGTCGAAGACACGGATGCTGTCAGGGCGAGTGCAAGATGCGCCTGATGCAGGTTGGCGGAGGCTCCATAGAGCAGTGGAAACCCGGACAGTTCCGCCGCCTTTGCCTCTATGCCGAGCCGTGTTGCGCCGACGGGGGTTTCGGGAAAGCGGATGAGGCGTCCGGAGAGGTTTTTCGCGAAGATCTGCCTGTCAGGCCATCCGCCCGAGAGCGCCATCTGAAATTGTGGCGCTGAAAATCGCAGGTCTTCTGGGTTTCTGAAACGGATCTGAACACCCGACGTCAGAACAGTCAGGATTTTGTCATTCAGGACAAGCCGTATCGCCTGATGCCCCGTCAGAGAAAGCGGAAGTCCTGCGCGAAGCAGGGAGGCCCATGATCCTCCAAGACGAAGATGCTCTGCGGCCCAGCCTGCGTCGTAGGGCGAACCGGGCGATGCCGGATGTGTGACGTCCAGATGCTCCAGTTCCACCCATGCGCCGAACGGCCAGCCGCCTCTGCTTAACGGAGTCGCATGAACGGCCCAGCCGTTTTTGTCTGCCGTGGCGATGGCGGTGTGGGCGCTGGTCTCCAGCTGGTGGATCGTGTGATGCCAGCAGAGTGTATCGAGGAGGATCGATATTGCGAGAATGGCAATCAAGACCACAGCATATTTGCTGTAACCGACAGTAAAGAACGAACGATCCATTGAGCATCTCTTTTCGGGAGTGGCTGCGGGATTGGTCAACCCCTGTCTGTTTTATCCCCAGCCATGGAAAGTGCTTCGGGAGTGCCCGAAAATGCGTCCATAGGTCGGTTTGCCATAAAAGCCATGGCGGTTGTGCAGCAGTGAAAACCGCAGAAAACCAAAGGATATGGAGATTTTGTTAATGGTTGGATGTTGGAAGCGCGAAGTTCTTGAGAGAGCGTTGAAAGATTTCAGTTTTTTGCAGCCCGATTATGCGTTTTCCGGGTCCACAGAGTTATCCACAGGATCTCTGGGCAGGGCGTGGGTTGTGCACAGTTCGTCCCACGTGCTTTCCAGAGCCTTGGTAAAGGCCTTGCGTTCCTGTTGGGCCGCGAGAGGCTGGCCGATCACAACGTGAAGGGTGCCCGGACGTTTGAGCCAAGGGTTTCGGTCCCAGAAGAGCCCTGAATCGGTTGCGACGGGCACGACTGGCACGTTGGCCTGCCGTGCCAGAGCGATGATACCGGGCTGGATCGGATGACGTTCGCCGGGCAGCGTGCGGGTGCCTTCGGGGAAGATGATGATCTGGCGGACCGCGTCGTGAGCGGATTTTGCATCCTGCATCATGGTGCGCAGGGCTTTTGAACCGGCTTTTCGGTCGACGGAAATCATGCCGGTCAGACGCAGCATCGGGCCGACGACGGGTATGCGCGTCAGTTCCGTTTTGATGATGTAGTCAGGGCGGTCAACGAGGGTCATCCAGATGAAGCCATCGAAGAAGGACTGATGCTGCGAGGCGATCAGCAGCGGGCCGGGTGGCAGGTTCTCCTGACCTGTGATTTCGATGCGGACCGAAGAGATCCGGGTGAAGCCGAACAGAACGGCACGCGCCCAGAGTTTTGCATAAGAGAGGGCCAGATCCTGATTTTTCATCAGGCGGATCGGGATGGTCCCGAGGCCCATGAACAGGGTGATCCAAAAGAGATAGAGATTGAACAGGACGCCGCGCAGAATGCTCATCATGGTGTTCTGCACACCAGAAAATCCTGCCCGGCACAAGGGCTGTCAGGCGCCATCCAGTCCTTCACGACCATCGGGCAGGCCTGTCAGGACGCCAATTTCGGCGCCGAGTAGTTTGTTGTATTCCCGAAACATCAGGAAGAGCGTTCTCCGCGACGGCGTTTCTTGCAGGGCGAGCGGCACCACCGGATAGGCGATGAGGTCCAGATCGGGGGCTGTGCGGTGGATTTCGAGAACAGCCCGACGAATATGATAGCCGGAGGTGACGACGAGAAGGCGGTGTAAGCGGTTGTTTTTGGCCCATTCGGCCGTTTCGTGGGCGTTGCCGATCGTGCTGGTGGCCCGGCGCCCCAGAGTGATGCGTGCGGCCAAAGGTGAGGATAGGGGTTCCTGCTGAAGATGCAGGATATGTTGCAGCGTAACATGAGGCCCAACGCCCGAAATCAACAACAGATGTCCGTATCCGCCCCGCAGGAGCGTAATGGCCGTATCGACGCGCTGTTCTCCGCCAGTCAGGGCGACAATGCCATCGCAGACAGTGGCGGTGACGGGAGGGCTGCTGGCGTCTTGAACGAACCAGACGAACCCCGCCAGCCAGAGACCTCCCAGCGCCAGACATGCCCGGAAGAGGCGTGTCATGGCAGACGCCGGAGCCAGACGAGCACGACGGTCTGCGCAGTGAGCCAACCCAGACAGGCGGCGATCAGGGGCAGGGCGCCGAGTTCTTCAAGAAGCATGCGTGGCAGGACGTGCAGGGTGCTCCACCATATCGCAATTAGGACGTCCCATGTGTTTGAGGAAGAGGCGGTGGGAGGCGCTCCATGTGAAAAGGGCGTAAGCTTCTGGGCCAGCATGGTGATGACCGGGCTCAGAAGTAGAAGGCCGACGAGCCCTCCGGCGAGACTGAGCAGTGCTGCACGTCCAGCGATTCTGCTGGAGATGGTCAGATCGCCCGCACCAAGAAAATGGACAATTTCGACGGATTTGCGCTGGGCCATAACGGAACGGCGGACGGTCATGCCGACTGACAGGACTGCAATGGCCGCGATGAGGCTGACGGCCAGCCATGCACAGGCGATCAGGCTGCTGCCCAGACCGTTGAGGCGTTCACCCCAGCGGCGGTCTTCTTCCACGACGGCTTCAGGCAGGACGTTATGTACGATTGCGCCCAGATCGGGCGTGCCGGTATGGGCGACAATCAGGACGGCAGGCAGCGAGAGGCCGGGAAGGCCTGCGCTGTCAGACACCCGCCCCAGCCATGGTGCGAGAAGGGTCTGGACCTCTTTGGTGGAGAGTTCGCGGACTGCCGTGACATCGGGCGTTTTGTTCAGGGTCTGGACTAAGGTCTGGGTGCGGTCTGCAAGCTGGGGCGTGTCGGACGGAATCTCGATTGTGGTTGCGTTTCGGGCGGCACCGGACCAGCTTTCGGCAAGGGTCTGCACGCCTGCAAGTCCGGCAAGGGAGAGGCCTGCGAGCAGGGTCATGAGTGCGACGAGAAGCGGTAGGCTGCCTGAGCGCAGTCCGGGGGAGACCGGGGCACTCATGCGCGTTCTGCCCGCCGGGTGGAAATTCCGTTCTGAGTGTCTGTATTTGCGATCGTTCCATCCTGAAGGACGATGGAGGCTGCCGGAGCTTCGCGGACCAGGGCCTCGTTATGGGTGGCGACGATGACGGTCGTACCCATTTCGATCAGCTCCTGAAATGTCGTCAGAAGGCGTCTGGCCTGCGCGTCTTCCAGCGCATTGGTCGGTTCATCGGCGAGCAGGAGTTCGGGGCGGCCAATCAGGGCGCGGGCAATGGCCGTGCGCTGCTGTTCACCGCCGGACAGGGCGCCGGGGCGCTTATCGGCGAGATGGGCCACATCCAGCCATTCCAGCACGGCGAACGCCTCGCGTCTGGTGTCGCGCTCGGAAGCACCGCGCAGTCTGAGCGGGAGAGCCACATTGTCGAACACCGTCCATTCCCCGATCAGGCGATAGTCCTGAGGAACAAACCCGATTCTTCGGCGCAGGTTTCGCAGCGTTGCCCGGCTGGCGTGGCTGACGGAAACGCCGAGCAGGTCCATCTGACCGGCGGATGGGCGTGTTTCGAGTGTGAGGAGGCGCAGAAGACTCGACTTGCCAGCACCGGATGGTCCGAGCAGCCAGCGGAACTCTCCCTGCGGCACGGAAAGCGTCAGGTTTCGCAAGACCGGCTGCCCTACGCCGGGAGGCATCATCGAGACATTCAGGAGGCGGATCATGACGCTTTCATTGAAAACTGGAGTAATTTATTAACCATTTAATAACGATCATTTTGTCATAACAGACAGGTACACGGATCAGGCTAGGCCGGATCGGAGCCGGCTGTCGAAGGGATTGATTGAATGCGCATCGAATGCCCCCACTGTCATGCGGTCTTTGAAGTACCGGAGGCGATGGCAAAAGGGGTTAAGCGTCTGCGCTGCGCCAATTGTGGAGACAGTTGGGAAATGACTGCTCCTGCCGCAGCGGTGGTGCAGGAATCTGTTCCCGAAGCCGCGCCGGCTGTTTCTGAAGTTCCAGAAGAGGAAAGCGACAGCAAGCCTGATGTGGTGGACGCCACTTCGCCCGTCTCGGAAGGAACATTTCGGGCGACCGGGGCGATGGCGGGACGAAACGCTGAGCGCCGTTCGGCTGTCCTGCATTCCCGTTCGGCTGGTGACGTGCAGGCACGGGTTGAACAGGCTGGTCCATCGATGATCGGGTCTACCGGTCTCTGGGTCGCGGCCTGGGGTGCCAGCCTTGTGCTGGCGGGCTCCGGAGTTGCTGCGTTGTGGTACTGCAAAGGCGCGGGTGTATTCGGTTTCCTTCCGGGGATCGGACATTTTTCCTAAACCCCGGTTCGGGCCGCCCCCGGGGATCTTACATATTGCGGGCGGCGAGGGCAGAGAGTGTGGCGCCGATGGCGGCTACGGCCATGAGCAGGATGCCGTCGAAAATAAGGGAATCCGGCGTGATGAGGTGGCTGCCGATCTGAAGATGGGTCGGAAGGGTTCCGGCGACGTGATTCATGACGTCGCGGGCCTGTGGGTCGGCACTGGCTGCGCTGGTTGTGATCGCATTGACGATGTGCGGAAGAATATACCAGCCCAGACCAAGAATCAGCAGGAGAGGCGCCATGAGTTCGGCAATCTGCTGGGCCAGATAGAAGGCAAAATAGCAGACGGACCATACGCCCATCCGGATCATCGACGATGTTGTGAGCGATGACTCGCTCCGGCTTCTGCTACCGAGGAGACGGTCCGTGATATGGGGCGGGGGCTGCATGTCCATGAGATATGGCTTCCAGTGGTCCGGCAACGGGAGTTAGTGTTCGTCCCTGAAAGCGGACGAATGGTTCACTTCGGACTAGCTGCAAGAGATCGCCAATGCAAACTTTCCCGTGCCGTCATGCCTTTTCCTGAATTCGAGATGCCGATGGTAACGCCGAATATGCCCCGGGTCGTTCTGGTGGAGCCTGACTGCGACCATGCCCGGCAGATTGCCCGGATTCTGGTCAATGAAGGCTTTGCGCTCACCTGCGCGACCAGCGGCGAGGAAGGTTTGGGCACGATCGAGGATACGATGCCTGATCTGGTCGTGGCCTGTACCGAACTGCCGGGGATGAGCGGAGGACAGCTTGCGCGGCGGCTGCGGCTAGATGCGCTGACCCGCAACATTCCGATCCTGATGCTCACGGAAGATGCGTCGCCGGGTGTGGAGCGTGAGGGGCTCGAAAGCGGGGCTGACGCTTATATTTCCAAATCGGCTCATCCTGACCTGATGGTCCTGCGGATGCGGGCCTTGTTGCGGGAAGGGCCAGAGCTTCTTCAGGTTGACGAGGCGTCCCGGTTGCGTCGGGCCCGGATCGTGATCGTCAATTCTCCACGCGAGGAGGAAGACGAAGACGATACAACTGAGGAAGCACCCGAAACGACGCTGGGAGAGCTGCTCTGGCGTGACGGGCATACCGTGACATCCATTGAGCGTTCGGACGACCTGATCGAAGGCGGATGGCTGCGGGGGGCCGACAGTCCGGACTGTCTGGTGCTGGAACTCGGGAGCGGAGACGAGGATCTGAAATTCTGCCGTCTGCTGGATGCGCGGCGGCAGGCTGTGCTGGAGGCCGGTGGCATTCCGTTTCGGACGCTGGGGATCGTGGAGGCGTCACGGTTCAGGCGGCAGTCTTCCGGCGAGTTCTTCGAAGCCGGAATTGACGATCTGGTGCCGAGCGATATCGCGCTTGAAGCTCTTGCGATGCGAATCCGGACACTGGCCCAGCGCAGGATGGCACAGGACGAGTTCCGCCAGCAGGAAATCGAGCGTCAGCAGAATGCTCTGACACTGGAGGCCGCGCGAGCCAAGGCGGAAATGGCCGAAGCGCTCGCGCAGGCCAATATGGAGTTGGCGCGTACGAACGAGCGGCTTCTTCAGGCGCAGTCCAAGCTCGTGCAGACGGCAAAAATGGCCTCGCTGGGTGAATTGGTGGCGGGGATCGCGCACGAGATCAACAACCCGCTGGCCTTCACGATTGCCCATGCCGATACGGTGGCACGGACGTTGAAGCGGTTGCAGGGCGTCAATGCGTCTGACGAAGCAATCTCGCTGACGAAAAAAGGTATGTCGCGTCTGGACTCCATGAAGCTCGGCTTGCAGCGGATTCAAAATCTGGTGCTGAGCCTGAGGCGGTTTTCACGTCTGGATGAAAGCTCGTTCCAGAAAGTCGATGTTCCGGCCGCACTGGACACAGCGCTGGCTTTGCTGGCCCATAAACTGGGGCCGGGGATTGTGGTTCGGAAGGACCTTCAGGCACCGGCCGAACTGGTCTGTCAGCCCGCTTTTCTCAATCAGGTTGTCATGAACATCATTTCCAATGCGGCGGATGCGCTTGCGGATCTGTCCGTGGATAGTGATGTGGTGCGCGGGACGATCGTCATCGCCTCGCGTCTGGAGAACGGGCGTTATGAAATGAGTGTGAGCGATGACGGGCCAGGTTTGCCTTATGAATTGCGGACACGGATCTTTGACCCGTTTTTTACGACCAAACCTGTGGGAACAGGGACGGGGCTGGGACTGGCCATTGCCTATAGTGTCATGGAGGCGCATGACGGGACGATTGAAGTAACGGACGCCAATCTGCCGGGCGGGCATGGTATCGGAGCCTGTTTCCGGCTGAGTCTGCCCGTTCGCATGACCGAGGAGGGGCCGGTGGCGACTGGCCGCGCAGCATGACTTTCTGGAGCGCAAAAGGACCGTCGCGTCCTCTGATTCTGCTGGTGGACGATGAGGAGGAAATCCTCGTTGCCCTGACGGATCTGCTGGAAGACCAGTATGAAATCCTCTCCACGACGGACCCGCTGCGGGCGCTGGATCTGTTGCGGGAACATCGGGATGTTGCGACGATTATTTCCGACCAGCGGATGCCGGGCCTGACCGGGGATCAGTTGTTGATGCAGGCGCGGGCATTTTCGGACGCGCGCAGTATTCTGCTGACGGGATATGCAGATCTGGAGGCCGTCGTATCGGCGCTGAATCAGGGGCAGGTACAGGCTTATGTGCACAAGCCTTGGGATTCGGATGCGCTGAGATCACTGGTTGGGGAAGTCACGCAGCATTGTCTGGCGCAGCGGGCGTTGCGGACCGAGCAGGCTCTGCTGCGGGGACTGATGGAAGCGCTGCCGATTGGGCTGGTTTTTTCTGACCGCGACGGGCGGTGTATCCGCAGCAATGTGCGCGATGAATCCGAGAGCGGTGCCGAAACCGAGCAGGCCCATTTTCCGGAAAATCTGTGGCCTGACGTGGAGGCTATGCGAGAGAGCGTCCGCAGGTCTGGGCAGGAAGAACGTCTGGTTGGAGAAGTTCTTGCGGAGGAGGGCGGCAAGACGTCCATGCGCTGGCATGAACTGACGCGACTGGCGCTGGCGTGGCCAGAAGGTGTGACTTCGGAAGATGCCTGGCAGGTCAGCATGGACCGGGATGTGACGTCGCGCGTTGCCATGGAATCGCGGCTGCGACAGGCGGAAAAGCTTCAGTCTCTCGGGACGCTGGCAGGAGGAATCGCTCATGATTTCAATAATCTGCTCGCCGCGATTTCCGGGTCTCTCGAACTGCTGGAAGATATTGCCGATCTTGACGAGGCGTCTTTAACGCTGCTGCGCAATGCTGCTGACTCAGCGCAGCGTGGAGCAGTTCTGACACGACGGCTGCTTCAGTTCGGACGTCCGCGTGAGGCGCGGTTGTCCGCGGTGTCTTTGGAACAACTTTTGCCCGGTTTGACGGATCTTCTGCGTCAGAGTCTCAAGAAGCGTGGTGCGCCTGCGGTGGCGTCACCTTGTGCGCTGTGCGTTGAAGACCTCCCGCAGGATCTGCCTTTGGTGTGGTCGGATGCCGATCAGCTTGAAATGGCCCTGTTGAATCTGTGTGTGAATGCACGCGATGCCATGGCGGATGGTGGAACGGTGCGGATCAGCGCGCGGGTTGTGGATCAGAAGCGGACGGATCTGCCTGCGGAGTGTTGTCCCGATCGGGCGGTGGCGCTGGACGTCGTGGATGAAGGTGCGGGCATGACGCCGGACATTGCGGCGAGAATTTTTGATCCGTTCTTCACGACCAAGGATGTCGGGCGCGGGACGGGGCTGGGCCTGTCGAGTGTTTATGGATTTCTCAGTCGCAGTTACGGAGAGATCGTTGTCGACAGTGTCGTGGGTGAAGGAACGCGCATGACGCTGATTCTGCCTGTGGCGCGGAGAGGGCAGCAACCGGGTCGTCAGCCTGAACGTCCCGGCGGGGTTGTCGGGCGGTCGCTGAAGGTTCTGGTTCTGGATGATGAAGCGCCGGTACGGATGGTGACATCCGGTTTCCTTACACAGGACGGACATAAGGTGACGGCTGTTTCTTCGCTGGAAGAGGCGTTGAACTCTGTTGATGCGGCAGCTCCGTTTGATCTGGCGATCGTCGATATGCGGATGCCTGATCATGATGGGCTGACCTGTGCGACAGCGTTACAGAAAGCGGTGTCGGGATTGAAGGTGTTGTTTATCAGCGGACATACAGATGATATGCCAACGCCTGAAAACGGTCTGCTTCTGCCAAAGCCTTTTACGCAGGACGCCTTGCGCAGAGCCGTTGCCGAAACCATGCGTCACGGCAGCGGGAGCACGGACTGAAGCCTGTAACGGAGATTGTGACGCGTGAGTGATGCCTATCTTGTTCCCCCGGAAGACACTGCTGCTGCGGCTATTGAGGAGATCGAGGCTGAACTGAGTCTGTTTGACGACTGGATGGAGCGGTATCAGTACATCATCGAGATGGGACGCAAGCTGCCGCCATTTCCGGAAGACTGGCAGGATGATGCGCATCGTGTTCCGGGCTGTCAGAGTCAGGTCTGGCTTGAAGCGATTGAGCGGGACGGGAAGCTGTTTTTTGCTGGTGCCTCCGATGCTGCGATCGTTCAGGGGCTCGTGGCGCTGTTACTGAGGGTTTACTCAGGCCGATCCAGCGCAGAAATCCTTGGGACAAGTCCGGTATTTTTGCACGAGATGGGGCTGGTCAAAGCGCTTTCGACCAACCGTGGCAACGGGGTGGAAGCCATGGCGCAGGCGATCCAGAAGCGGGCTGCCCTTCAGGCGTAAAAAAATCCCCGTTGGCTGGAGCCTTCGGGGATGTGAAATGTTACTTCGGCGCTGTTGCGGGAGCCGTGCTGCTGGTAGGTGCAGGGCACTTGGTGAACTTGCCTTTTGCGTCCCGGCAGGGCTTCGGCTTCGGAGGGGCTTCACATTTTGTGAACTTCCCCTTTTCGTCACGACACGGCTTGGCGTGAGCCATCTGGGCCCCGAGAGCCATGACGGCAAAAGCGGCAACGGACAGGCGGCGGAATGACATGATGCTGGTCTCCAGAGGGGGGCCGGGTCGTGGACGCCGCGCCCCGGTTTGGCGGAAACCATGCAATAGGTTGCGGGCGGGACGCAAGTTTCGTCACTGCCCCTAAAATCAGCGAAATCCCTGTTGGTCTACCGGGTGGGAGGCATCCCAGTCGATGCTGCCGTGATACTGCGCTGAGATGGGCTGCCCGTCCTTCAGGGCTGGGTAGTATCTTGCGAGACCGTAATAGGCGAGTGACGCGCGTTGCAGGATGGCGGGGCCGTCGCTGGCGGTGCAGTCATGGGCGATCCCGATCTGATCGATCTGGCATGTGACGGTGATGTGGGCCCCGATGGCGGCAACATCTGCGGCTTCCGGATAATGAGGGGGGGCAGAGTGCATTTTATCGAGCAGCGGATGTGTCAGGTCGGCGGACGTGTGGAAAGTGTATGTGTACTCCCACGTGCTTTGGACGGCTTTCCCATTCTCGTAAGCGGGCAGGAATTTTGAGCTATAGGCCAGATTTTCGGCGGCGAGTGCGAAGTCCGGCTGTGATGCGGTTGTCTCGCACTCTGTGGGAAAGCCCGCAGCACTGACGGTACAGCGGATATGCGCCGTTCCATTTTGGCGTTGTTCGAGTTCCGCCGGGGGGTAGATGAGCCTGCCGTGATGATGTGGGTCGAGCATGGCACCGAGGGGGCGCTCCTCGGCATGCGCTGCCATTATCGTGCTGAGAACTGCAGCCGTTATCGCGAGTGCGGGGCGGATGGCGGGCAATGTCATGGCATGTCTCTACGTCTGCGACCGAAGTATGACCATATGTAACGAACGGTTCTCTGGCCAGTCAGATGCCATCAAAAAAGGGGAGATGCCGGATGGCACCTCCCCTTTTTCATGACCTGTATGGTCCTGTCAGATCATTTCTGATCGGGCAGGGCGTAGGCAATGATGTCGTCGCCCATGCGGGTCGGGAACGAGTTGTGTCCGCCAGCATAGGTTACGATGTACTGCTTGCCGTTGATGGCATACGTCATCGGAGTGTTCTGGGCGCCAGCCGGCAGACGATCCTGCCAGAGGACCTTGCCCGTCGTCAGGTTGTAAGCCCGGATGTAGTAATCCATGGACGACGTCAGGATACCGATGTTGCCAGCCGTGGAGAGCGGGCCACCAAGGCTCGGGACACCGATCTTGATCGGCGGGAGCGGGATCGGCAGAGAGCTTCCGTACATGGAATCCCGCAGAGTGCCGTTACGGTGCTGCCAGACGACCTTGTTGGTCTTCAGGTCAATACCGGCGACATAGCCCCAAGGCGGCGTACGGCAGGGCATCTTGATGCCGAGCGGCAGCAGCACCGGATCCAGGAACGGATGCAGGTTGACGGCATAGGGGATGCCATAGTTGTGCTGCAGGCCGGTTTCGCCACCCGTGCCCTTGGCGTTTTCGTCAGGCCAGAGCGGGTTGCCCGGTCCGCGGGGAACCAGCTGGGAGACGAACGGCAGGGAGATCGGGTTGGCAAAAGCCACCTGACGCTGCGGATCGACGGCCAGACCGCCCCATTCAAACATACCCAGATCGCCCGGGAAGATAAGCGAGCCCTGAAGCGACGGCGGCGTGAAGGGGCCTTCGTAGCGCAGGCTATGGAAATAAATGCTGCAGAACATCTGGTCGAAGATCGTGCCGCCCCAGATATCGGAGTCGTTCAGCGGATTCTTCGGACGCAGGGTCAGATGCGACATGCGCTGTGTCGGGTTCGTGTAGTCGCCAGGAGCAGCGCCGCCGGGAACCGGGGTTTCCGGAGCTGCGACAATTTCCTTACCGGTGCGACGGTCGAGGACGAAGATATCGCCGGTCTTGGTCGGGATATACATGGCCGGAACAAGTGTGCCGTCCTTTTGCGTAATATCCACGAGGCTCGGCTGGGACGGAACGTCCATGTCCCACAGGTCGTGATGAACCGTCTGGTAGAACCAGGCGAGCTTGCCCGTGTCTGCGTTCAGCGCGACGATACCCGGAGCAAAACGCTCGGAATCCTTCGTGCGATACCCGCCCCACTGGTCGGGAGTGCCCACGCCCATCGGAATGTAAACGAGGTTCAGGTTCTTGTCGTAGGACGACACGATCCAGGAGTTCGGAGAATTCGGATGGAAGACGGGATGGTTTTCATCCGGAAGCTGGTTCGGGTCGGAATTCGAGGCGTCGAAGACCCAGACGCGCTTGCCGGTATAGACGTCGAATGCCTGCGTGGCGCCCGAAGCCTGCTTGACCGAACCGTTATCGGTGATCGCACTGTTGGCGATGATCAGCTTGTCCGCAATGACCGGCGGGGACGTCGGTTCGTACTGGCCGGGCGTCGTGTAGGGCTGGTTCGGAACGCGCAGATCGATTTCGCCATTGGTGCCGAAGCCCGAGCAGGTCTTGCCGGTGTCCGCGTCGACTTCAACCAGACGGCCGTCGTTAACCGGCAGGATGATGCGCTTGGCGCAGTCCGTCGGGGCCGGGTTGCCATCGGAATCGGTCGCATTGGCCGGCGTTTCGTGGAAGCTGACGCCACGGCAGGTCAGATGCTGGAAGCCGGGATTGATCTGGAGTTTCGGATCATAAACCCATTTGACGTTGCCGGTCGCGCCGTCGATCGCAAACAGCTTCTGGTGCAGAGAGCACATGTAAAGCGTGTTGTTGAATTCGATCGGGGTGGCTTCGTTCGTTGCTTCACCCGGGTCGTTGGACGTCATCATATCATGCGTATGAATATGCCACGCGACCTTGAGGTTGCTGACGTTCGATGCATTGACCTGATTCAGCGGGGACCAGCGGTCACCGGCCTGTGTACGGCCGTAAGCGTGCCATTCGCTGGCCGGGACGTTGTCCGGGTCGACGGGGGAGGCGTTGGCGATCTGCGTCGGCAGTTCGCCGCTGATGTCGTGCGGGTCCGTGAAGAGGCTGGCGAACAGGGCCAGCACCGCAACGCCAACGGCACCTGCGAGCGGCAGAATGGTCGTGCGCGTTCCGCCGATCTGGCGGGAGACGAACGGCAGCAGCAGCCAGATGCCGAGGATGATGACGATGTCCGAACGCGGGATCAGGGCCCAGATGTCGAGACCGACAACTGTGAGTTCCCAGATGACCGTTGCGAAAACGACGACTGCAAAGAGGTACAGTGCAGCCGGATTGCGTCGGAATGAGAGGAAAGCCGTGGCAAGAAGTGCCAGGCCAAGGAGGACGTAATAGAGTGGGCCGCCGATAGCGGCGACCCAAGCGCCGCCTACGGTAAGGATCGCGCCGCAAAGCGCGAAGACCGCGGCCGTTATCAGGGCCCAGAGCCCTGGCCGGGATGATGTGCTCATGATGTTCCTGAAGATGTTGTTCTGGTGCAGCACGGTGACTTCCGGACAAAGCACATGGAAGGATATCAAGGGTCAAGATGTCAGAAGGTTCACTTTGCTCACGTCACTGTGAGGACATTCACGTCGTCGTGACTTGAGGAAAGGGACCACTTATGATTGAGCGTTCAAGAAAATAATGCGCTTGCAGAATACTTTGGCCTCCGATAAGGACACCGCTTCCGCGCACGCGTCCGGGCCACGAGTGGCATGCCCGGCCGTGCAGAGTCCCTACTGTGCGAGGGACCAATCGTTTACGGCGAGGGAGACCGAAATGCCCAAGATGAAGACCAAGTCGTCGGTCAAGAAGCGGTTCAAGATCACCGCGACCGGCAAAGTGATGTGCGGCCCGGGCAACAAGCGCCATGGCCTTATCAACCGTCCGCAGAAGATGAAGCGCACCAACCGTGGTCCCCAGACCATGACGGACATGGATGCGAAGACAATCAAGCAGTGGGCGCCCTACGGGCTCTGAGGAGATAAGGTACTATGGCACGTGTCAAGCGGGGCGTAACGTCGCACGCCCGTCACAAGAAGGTTCTCGGGCTCGCTAAGGGCTATCGCGGCCGTTCGTCCACGAACTATCGCATTGCTCTGGAGCGCGTCGAGAAGGCGCTGCGTTATGCGTATCGTGACCGTCGCAACAAGAAGCGTGATTTCCGCGCCCTGTGGATCCAGCGTATCAATGCTGCTGTCCGCGAGCATGGTCTGACCTACAGCCGCTTCATCAACGGTCTGGACAAGGCTGGCATCGAGATCGACCGTAAGGTCCTCGCCGCCATTGCTTTTGACGATAGCGCCGCTTTCGGTGAAATCGTGAAGAAGGCCCAGGCCGCTCTCGGCTGAGCTTTTCCGGCTTGACCCCTCCTTGGGGTCTGGTGACTGGCGGGCCGTCCTGTTATCAGGACGGCCCGTTTTGTTTTGTGCTGCAGGAGATGGGCGGTATGGCTGACGATCTCGATATACTCAGGAATGACACGCTGGCGGCGCTGGCTGGCGCGCAGGACCGTGCGCAGTGGGACGCGATCCGCGTCGGGACACTGGGTAAATCCGGTGCGTTGACTGGTTTGCTCAAGCAGCTAGGCAAGCTGGAACCTGAGGAGCGCAAGGAGCGCGGTCAGGCGCTGAACCGTCTGCGCGACGAACTGACGGCGGCTGTCGAGGCGCGTGGTCGCGATCTTGAGGAAGAGGCGCTTCAGGCCCGTCTGCGCTCTGAGCGTGTCGATGTGACGATGCCCGCGCCTGCGGTTGTGACGGGCACCATCCATCCCATCAGCCGCACCATTGAGGAAATGACGGCCATTTTCGGCGCGATGGGTTTTTCCGTTGCCGAAGGGCCGGATATCGAGAGCCAGTGGCACAATTTCTCGGCGCTCAACACGCCGGACCATCATCCTGCACGGACCGAGCACGACACGTTCTATCTTCCGCCGGAAACAGAAGGCATGGAGCCGCGGGTGCTGCGGACGCAGACATCCGGCGTGCAGATCCGCACGATGCTTGGCTCACAGCCGCCTATCCGTATTATTGCACCCGGCCGGACGTATCGTGCCGACCATGATGCCACGCATTCGCCGATGTTCCATCAGTGCGAAGGTCTGGTGGTGGACCGCAATATCACGCTGGGTCATCTCAAAGGCTGCCTTATCGAATTCCTGCGCGTTTATTTCGACAAGCCGAACCTGCCGGTCCGTTTCCGGGCCTCTTACTTTCCGTTCACCGAGCCTTCCATGGAAGTCGATATCGGCTGGTCGAAGGCGACGGGCGAGATCGGCGGCGGGTCTGACTGGCTTGAGGTTCTGGGTTCGGGAATGATCCATCCACGGGTTCTGGCGAATTGCGGACTGGACCCCGCTGAATGGCAGGGCTTTGCGTTTGGAATGGGAATAGAGCGTCTGGCGATGCTGAAGAATGGCATCCCTGATCTGCGCTCTTTCTATGAAAGCGACCTGCGCTGGCTGCGTCATTATGGATTTTCGGCGTTTTCGCCTGCCACGCTGACGGAGGGCGTGTGACATGAAGTTCTCTCTCTCATGGCTGCGTGAACATCTTGATTTTACGGCTTCTGTTGAAGACATCTGCGCCCGGCTGAATGTCATCGGGCTTGAGGTCGAGGGCGTTGAAAACCCTGCCGACCGTCTGGTGGGTTTCCGGACGGCCAAGATTGTTGAAGCGCATCGCCATCCTGATGCGGACCGCCTGCAGGTCTGTCGTGTGGCGGCTGGCGGTGGTTTTGAAGACGTGCAGGTCGTGTGTGGTGCGCCCAATGCGCGCGCGGGTCTGCATGTGATTTTCGCGACGCCGGGGACGTATGTTCCGGGGCTCGACATTACCATCAAGAAGGGCAAGATCCGGGGGCAGGACAGCAACGGAATGCTGTGCTCCCTGAAGGAACTGGGGCTGGGCGAGGAAAGCAACGGGATTGCCGAGCTTTCCGAAGCGGCTCCGATCGGGGAGTCCTATGCTGCCTATGCGGAACTGGATGATCCGGTTATCGAGATTGCGATTACGCCCAACCGCGGCGATGCGCTGAGCATTCGTGGCATTGCACGCGATCTGGCCGCGGGAGGCATCGGACGTCTCAAGCCTTGGCTCACGGAAGCCGTGGAAGGTGATTTTCCGTCTCCGCTGGCCTGGAAAACCGAGCATCCGGCCTGTCCGTATATCGTTGGGCGCGTTATTCGGAATGTGAAGAACGGGCCGAGCCCGGACTGGCTGCGGCGGCGTCTGGAAGCCGTTGGGGTCAAGCCGATTTCGGCTCTCGTCGATGTGACGAATTACCTCACATACGATCTTGGCCGACCGCTGCATGTCTTTGATCTTGCAAAACTTAAAGGCGATACGCTGACGGTGACGCATGCCGCGCGTGAGACCTTTACCGGGCTTGACGGACGCGAATATGTGCTCGGCACCGAGGACATGGTCATTGTCGATGAGGCCGGGGTGCAGTCGCTTGCCGGGCTGATTGGCGGCGAGAGCAGCGGTGTGGATGAGAACACGACGGATGTGTTCGTGGAATCCGCTCTGTTCGATCCGGTGCGGATTGCCCTGACCGGGCGCCGTCTGGCCATTCACACCGATGCGCGGCAGCGTTTCGAGCGTGGGATTGATCCGGCGCAGGTTCTTAACGGGCTTGAGGCCGCTACGATCATGATCCGTGATCTGTGTGGCGGTGAGGTCAGTGAGATTACCGAAGCGGGCATTCTGCCGGACTGGAAGCGGACCGCGACGCTACGTTTCGAGCGTCTGAAGACGTTGGGTGGCGTGGATCTTCCGGCCGAAGATGCTGTGCGGTCGCTTGAGCATCTTGGCTTTGAGGTGACGGAGCAGACGGCGGACGCTGCGACGTTCCTTGTGCCGTCCTGGCGGAATGATATCGCTTCAGGACAGGTTCTGGCACAGGCCCCGACGCTGGACGAGGCTGTGGCGGCGAAGGCTGCAAGCCATGTTCAGGCTATGGAAGCGGAGTGCGATCTTCTTGAAGAAGTGCTGCGTCTTTACGGGCTGGACAATGTTCCAGCGGTCGCGCTGCCTCAGGCGACGGTGGTTCCGGCTCCAGCCGTGACGTCTCTTCAGGCCCGCGCGGCTCTGTTGCGGCGGATCTGTGCAGCGCGTGGACTGACCGAGACAGTCGGCTTTTCCTTTGTGGCGCAGGATGATGCTGCACTGTTCGGAGATCTGCCGGAGACCCAGCATCTTCTGAATCCGATTGCGACGGATCTGGATCAGCTTCGCCCGACCCCGCTGGTTAATCTGGCGCGGGCGCTGTCGCGCAATCTGGCGCGTGGCCTTGGCGTTTCGGGAGAAGGCGCGCTGTTCGAAGTCGGACCGTGCTTTGATGCTGAAGGGCAGCATCTGCGTCTTGCCGGGCTGCGGGCCGGACAGACAGCGCGTGAGCCGGGTGTGGCCGCGCATGACGCAACCTTGTGGGATGCGAAGGCGGATCTGTCGGCGGCTCTTGTGGCTCTGGGCGTGCCGGAAGCTGCACTGTCCGTGACGGCGGATGCGCCGGGCTTCTATCATCCGGGTCGGTCAGGGCAGGTCCGGCAGGGGCCGAAGACGGTTCTGGGCAGCTTTGGCGAACTGCATCCGCGTGTTGCGCGGGCCTTGGGCCTGAGTGGAACCGTGGTGGCGTTTGAAGTCTATCTGGATCAGGTGCCGCAGCCGAAGATCAAACGGAAATCCGTGCCTGTCCTGTCGGCGTTGCAGCCCGTCCGGCGTGACTTTGCTTTCGTCGCGGGGCCGGATGTCGAAATACAGGCCGTTCTGAAAGCGGTGCGGATGGCAGATCGCAATCTGGTGCAGGATGTGCGTCTGTTCGATGTGTTCGAAGGCGGCAGTCTGCCGGAAGGGCATCGCTCGCTCGGTGTGGAAGTGGTCTTGCAGCCGCAGAGCGAGAGTCTTACGGATACGCAGCTTGAAGCGGTTTCCAAATCGGTGGAAGCTGCGGTTCTCAAGGCAACAGGGGCAGTACTGCGTCGATGAACTCTCTTCCAGAATCCGGATCTGACGGACAGGCCACGGCGGACCCTTCCCAAAAGACCACGCCTTTGCCCCGTTACGGGCGGGTGATCTGGATTCTGGCAGGTGAGGCCAGCGGAGACGTGATTGGCGCGCGCCTGATGCAGGCGCTTCATGCGCAGGACCCGTCGCTGGTTTTTGCTGGCGTTGGCGGGGGGCGCATGGAAGCGCTGGGGCTGCACAGCCTGTTTCCCATGAGCGATCTGGCGGTGATGGGGTTTGTCGAGGTTCTGCCTCGCCTGCGGCATCTGTCGCAGCGGCTTCTGGAGGCCGTGCAGGATATCGAACTGCGCAAACCCGATCTTGTCGTGACGATCGACAGTCCGGGTTTTGCTCTGCGACTGTTGCAGAAAATCGAGCGTTCCGGGATCAAGCGCGTTCATTATGTGGCGCCGCAGGTCTGGGCTTGGCGGGAAAGCCGGGTCAAGGAATTTCCGGGTCTGTGGGACAGGCTTCTTTGCCTGTTGCCTTTCGAGCCTGAATGGTTTGCAAAACGCGGACTTGAGGGGCGGTTTGTCGGGCATCCGGTGCTCCAGTCCGGCGTACGGCAGGGGAATGCGCAGCGGTTCAGGCTGAGGCACAATATTCCGCCCCATGCGCCGGTCGTGATCCTGATGCCGGGTAGTCGGCGTTCGGAAGCGCCCCGGCTTCTGCCTGTGTTTCGTAAGATGCTGGATCTTCTGCGGGTGCAGTATCCGGATATCTGTCCTGTGATCCCGGTTGCGCCTGTTATTGCGCCGACGATTCGTCAGTTGATCCGCAAATGGCCGATCCAACCGCATATCGTCACGGACATTCATGACAAGCATGATGCTTTTGCAGCCGCGCAGTGTGCCCTGACCAAGTCAGGGACTTCCACGCTGGAGCTTGCGATGGGCAATGTGCCGATGGCGGTGACGTATCGGGTCAACCCGGTGACGGCGACGATCGCGCGGCGTCTGATCAAAGTGCCGCATGTGGCGATGGTCAATCTGCTGGCAGGGCGGGAAGTTGTGCCGGAACTGCTTCAGGAAGACTGTACGCCAAAGAAACTGGCCGAGATGGTCTCGAAGCTGTTGAGCGATCCGCAGATGGTGGAAAAGCAGCGTATGGCGTTTGCCGATGTGCTTGAGATGCTTGCACCGCCGGTGGGAACGCCCGCAGATGCTGCCGCCGCCGAGATCATGGATCTGCTGAACGAGCCGGTTTCCCGGTCGTCCAGCATCTGAAATCCTAGCGCAGGAAGCCGACGAGGCGTTCGGCTTCCTGAACGATCGGTTCCGAAACGCTGTTTGCACGTTCGGCACCGGCACGCAGAACCGAGAGCAGATGCGCTTCGTCCTGAAGCAGGCGCTGCGTTTCGCTGGCGACCGGAGCCAGACGTTCCACCAGAAGATCCGCGAGAGCGTTCTTGAACGGGCCAAAGCCCTGACCGCTGAAACGGGCCAGAATGTCTGCCGGTGTTTCATCCGACATGGCTGCATAGATGGAGACGAGGTTCCGGGCTTCCGGACGTTCGCTCAGACCGTCCATTTCGCTGGGGAGCGGTTCGGAATCAGTTTTGGCGCGGCGGATCTTCAAGGCGATGTCATCTGCCGTGTCGGTCAGGACGATGCGGCTCTGTTCTGACGGGTCGGATTTGGACATTTTCTTGCTACCGTCGCGCAGGCTCATGACGCGGGCCGCGGCAGGCGGAATGAAGGCTTCCACTTGCGGGAAGAACTCCACGCCCATGTCATGATTGAATTTCTGGCCGATATCGTTGGTAAGTTCGATATGCTGGCGCTGGTCTTCGCCGACGGGGACGCGGGTTGCATGGAAGGCCAGAATGTCAGCGGCCATCAGGTTGGGATAGACATACAGGCCCGCCGAATGGTTCTCGCGGTTCTTGCCAGCCTTGTCCTTGAACTGGGTCATGCGGTTGAGCCAGCCGAGGCGTGAGACGCAGTTGAAAATCCAGCCGAGGCGGGCATGCGCGCTGACGGCGGACTGGTTGTATAGACGTGTGGGTTCGATTCCGGCCGCGAGCAGGCAGGCTGTTGAGCCGAGTGTCTGTTCACGCAGGGTCTGCGGGTCCCAGGGCATGGTGATGGAATGCAGGTCCACCAGACAGAAGACGCAGTCATGGTCTTTCTGCAGCGTGACCCAGTTGCGGATTGCTCCGAGATAATTGCCCAGGTGGGGAATGCCGGTTGGCTGAATGCCGGAAAATACGCGCTGCATGGGTTCTGTCTTTATTTGCTGGGAAAGGGGAAGCGAACGGCTTCAATGAACGGGTGTTTGCAGGTCCAGCCTCTGGCGTTCCTGCAGGACATCCGCCGCCGACATCGGATGAACTCGTGCCGCTGCGATATCGGCGGCGGTGAATTTGGGGGCGTCTGCGGGCATTTCCTGACTTGCGACGAATGTCAGGATGCGGGCGATTTCGTCGTTGGAAAGGCGATGGAAAGAGGGCATGGAGCTGTTGTAATGGCCGTCTCCCGCCGTGATGGGGCCGTTTAGTCCGTAAAGCAGGACATCGACAAGATAGTGATGACCGGCAGGGGACTGGGCAATCGGGCCAACGCGACCGAAGATGGGGGCGACTTCAGAAACCTGACCATGACCGCCATGATGGCAGGTGCTGCATTCATTGGCGTATTCGCGCGGGGCCTGAGCGCGATTTTCCCAAGCATGACCGACAACGAAGACCGCCACCATGAAAATGGCGAGAAACAGGGGAAGTCGGACGGCTGGGTCAATTCTGATCACAGTGTCGTTGTCGCATTTTCAGAGCCGTTTCAGCAAGTCCGGGGCTTGGCAAATCGGCTGTAATAGGGCTCATGGCGCTATCGGGAGGAGAAACCATGACCGTCAGAGGCCGTCTTGTAGTGTATATGGGGCCGATGTTTGCGGGAAAATCCGCGCATCTGATTGCCGCAGCGAGAAAGCAGACGGATATTCTGGCCCTCAAACCCGGCTTTGATACGCGCGATGGCTCAGAGCTTGTCAGCCGGGATGGATCTCATCTCGCTGCGATGTCGGTGAACACATGGCCCGAAGATGCGGACCGGTACGGCCATATCGTTCTGGATGAGGGGCAGTTCTGGGTTGCGCCGCATTATCAGGGCGATATCGTTGAAGATATCCGGGATGTTCGGTCGCGGGGCGTGGATGTGACCGTCGGGGGGCTTGATACCGATTATCGGCGCGTTCCGTTCGACGTCATGGAGCGGCTGAGGGAAGAGGCCGACGAAGTTATTGTCCTGAAGGCCCGCTGTCATGTCTGTGGCGCGCCTGCGGTATGGACCGCCAAAACCCATGACACCGGCCATCTGCTGGAGACGGGCGATCAGGAGCTTTATGAAGCGCGCTGCGAGGCGCACTGGACCCTGCCGGAACGGCCCTGAAGGCGGCTCCGGCAGAGATGACGGCTGTTACTGCTGGCCGCCGCCACCGTTGTTGACGCCCAGCAGACGGATCTTGAAGATCAAGGGGCTGTTGGGCGGGATGATGCCCATGGAGCGCTTGCCGTAGCCAAGGTTTGGCGGCAGATAGAGCATCCATTCGTCGCCGACATGCATCATGGGAAGGGCTTCAAGCCAGCCCTGCACAAGGCCGTCGAGCGGCATTTCCATGTAGGCGCCGTTGCCGTGCTGGTCGGAGCTGTCGAAAATACCGCCATCCGGAAGGCGACCCTCGTAGATGACCATGATGGTTGAGCCGTGATGCGGGCTGTCACCATCTTTCGGGCCTGACTGGAGAACCTTGTAGGCCAGGCCGTCCGGCAGGGTCTTGACGCCGGGCTGGGCATGGATTTTCGCCATGAACTGCGCCGGTGTCAGGTCGGAATCATCCACCGGCTTGGGAGCGCCCGAGCAGCCCGCGAGGGCAAAGGCGCCACACAGGGCGAAAGCGGATGTAAGACGGATCAGACTGGTCATGGTTTCCCGGGGAGTCAGTTGAGAAGTCAGAGCGTGCCGCCGCGACGGCCGATCTGACCGCCGAGCCGCAGACGCAGGGCGTTGAGCTTGATGAAGCCCTGTGCATCCTGCTGATTATAAGCACCTTCGTCGTCCTCGAAAGTCACGACGCGGGTATCGTACAGGCTGTTCGGGCTCTCACGGCCAACGCAGGTCACATTGCCCTTGTACAGACGCATGCGGACACGCCCGGTCACGGAATGCTGGCTGGTGTCGATGAGGGCCTGAAGCATCCGGCGCTCGGGCGAGAACCAGAAGCCGTTATAGATGATTTCGGCATAGCGCGGCATGATGCTGTCCTTGAGATGGGCAGCTTCGCGGTCGAGCGTGATGCTTTCGATGGAGCGGTGCGCAGCTAGCAGGATCGTGCCGCCCGGCGTTTCGTAGATGCCGCGGGACTTCATGCCGACGAAGCGGTTTTCTACGATGTCGAGACGACCGATGCCGTTGTCGCGGCCCAGTTCGTTCAGGCGGGTCAGCAGGGTTGCCGGAGTCATTTCGACGCCGTTGATGGCGACCGGGTCACCGTTGACGAAGTCGATGGCGATTTCGGTTGCGACGTCAGGAGCAGCTTCCGGCGAGATCGTGCGCTGGAAAACGATTTCTTCGGCTGCGATCGATGGGTCTTCGAGCAGCTTGCCTTCGGAAGAGGAGTGCAGAAGGTTCGCATCCACGGAGAACGGGGCTTCGCCGCGCTTGTCCTTCGTGACGGGGATCTGGTTCTCTTCAGCGAAGGCGAGGAGCTTTGTGCGGGACGTCAGATCCCACTCGCGCCACGGTGCGATGACCTTCACGTCCGGCTTGAGCGAATAATAGCCAAGTTCGAAACGGACCTGATCGTTGCCCTTGCCGGTCGCACCATGCGCCACGGCATCGGCACCGACGGCTTCGGCAATCTCAATCTGGCGTTGTGCGATCAGCGGACGGGCGATGGACGTGCCCAGCAGGTACTGGCCTTCATAGAGCGTGTTGGCCCGGAACATCGGGAACACGAAATCCTTGACGAAGGTTTCGCGCAGATCCTCGACGAAGATTTCCTTGACGCCGAACATCTCGGCCTTCTTGCGGGCCGGTTCCAGTTCTTCGCCCTGTCCGAGGTCGGCGGTGAAGGTGACGACCTCGCAGTTATAGGTTTTCTGGAGCCAGCGAAGGATAACCGAAGTGTCCAGGCCGCCAGAATAGGCGAGCACAACTTTCTTGACGTCCTGGTGGGCACTCATAACGGTGTGGTCCTTGGTGTGTTTCGTTTGAGGAGCGTTTCTAGCAGTTCAGCCGACAGAGGGAAACCGGGCGCGTGTCAGGTATCGGATACGGCTGTACGGCGCTGGCGTTCGCTTTCGGTTTTCAACTGGCCGCAGGCTGCGAGGATGTCCTGTCCACGGGCTGCGCGGATGGGAGAGGCGAACCCTGCGTCCATCACGATATTGGCGAATTTCGCGATCTGCGCGCGGCTGGACGGCTGGAAGTCCGAGCCAGGCCAGGGATTGAACGGGATCAGGTTCACCTTGGCTGGAAGGTCGCGAATCAGACGGACCAGTTCGCGGGCATCGGCTTCGCTGTCGTTCACGCCGCGGAGCATGATGTATTCGAAGGTGATGCGTCGAGCATTGGACGCAGCCGGATAGCGGCGGCAGGCGGCGATCAGGTCTTCGATCGGATATTTACGGTTGAGCGGGACGATCTGGTCGCGGAGTTCGTTCGTCACGGCATGCAGGGAGATCGCGAGGTTGATGCCAAGCTCTTCGCCACAGCGATCCATCATCGGAACGACGCCGGATGTTGAGAGCGTGATGCGGCGGCGGGAGAGGGCGATGCCTTCACCATCCATGATGATCCGCATGGCTTTTGCGACATTTTCGTAATTATAGAGCGGCTCACCCATGCCCATCAGCACGATCGTGGAGAGATAGCGTGGCATGTCCGCGCTGGGGCTGGGCCATTCGCCATAGCTGTCCCGGGCGGCCATAAACTGACCGACGATCTCGGCAGGGCCGAGGTTACGGACAAGCTTCTGGGTGCCGGTGTGGCAGAAGGTGCAGGACAGGGTGCAGCCGACCTGTGAGGAAATGCAGACAGCACCTCGGTCTTCCCGACGATCCGGAATATAGACGGTTTCGGCTTCCTGACCGTCGCGGAAGCGGAAGAGGAACTTGCGCGTCTCGTCCACGGAGGTCTGTTCGGTTGCGGTCTCGGGGCGGCTGACGACGAAATGTTCGGCGAGTTTGGCCTGCATCGGCTTGGCGATGGTGGTCATGGCCGAGAAATCGGTCGCACCCTGATGGTAAATCCAATGCCAGAGCTGCTTGGCGCGGAAGGGCTTCTCGCCGATATCCGTCATGAGCGCGGCCAGCTCTTCGCGTGACAGGCCCACCAGATCGCGTCGCCCGTCTGCGAGACGCGCCTCGGGCGGTGCGAAGAGAGCGGATTTCGCATGAATGCGCTCGCGCTCGGCGGCGTTCAGGTCGTCGGAGGCGACGGAATTGATTCGGGGGCGGATGTCGGGATGGATTACGGCTGTCATGACGGCGGAGCCATAGCACGGAGAAGACCCGCAGTTCCAAAGGAAAAGCGCGGTCTTTCCGGGAAAACCGTTTTGGAAAACTATTCGGCGGTGGGCTGTGTCGTATCGGTTTTGCGGGCTGCGATCAGGAATTCGCGGTTGCCTTCGGGGCCGGTGATGGGGCTCGCTTCGATCCCGAGGACTTCCCAGCCAGGGAGGGTGGCGAACCATTCCCGGATTTCTTCGCAGACACGTTCATGAACCGCAGGGTCGCGGACGACGCCTTTCGCACCAACCTCGCCGCGTCCCGCTTCGAACTGCGGCTTGATGAGGGCTACGGCCCAGGCATCCGGGGTCGTGAGTTCAAGGGCTGCGGGTAGGACAGTGCGCAGGCCGATGAAGCTTGCATCGCAGACGACGATTCCAGCGGGCTCGGGGATCTGTTCGACCGTCAGAGCACGGGCATTCGTTTTTTCCATGACGACGACGCGCTCGTCCGAACGGATTTTCCAGGCAAGCTGTCCGTGTCCGACATCCACGGCATAGACCTTTTCGGCACCGTGGGTCAGGAGGACGTCTGTGAAGCCTCCGGTCGAGGCGCCGACGTCAATGGCGATACGGCCTTTCGGGTCCAGCCCGAAATGTTCAATGGCGTGAATCAGCTTGAGCCCGCCGCGCGAGACCCAGGGATGGTCCTGCCCTTTGAGGGCAAGGGGGGCATCCTCGGGAAGCTGGTCGCCAGCCTTCGCGATCCGGCGGTCGCTTGTATAGACGAGGCCAGCCATGATCAGGGCCTGTGCCCGCGTCCGGCTTTCGACCAGCCCCCTGTCAACAAGGAGCTGGTCGGCGCGGCGTTTGGCCATCAGTCGCTCAGGCGGACTGCTGGGCGACGTCCACGCCCAGAGCCGTGGCTGCGACATGCACGATGTTCGGCGCGGTCAGGCCGGCTTCTTCGTACTGGGCGTCCTGCGTGTTGTGGTCGATGTAACGATCCGGCAGGGCGAGCGGGCGGAACTTCACCTTGTCCAGCAGGCCGGTCTCGGCAAGGTGCTGCACGACGAGGCTGCTGAAGCCACCAATGGCACCTTCTTCAAGCGTGATGAAGACTTCATGCTGGTTGGCCAGATCTTCGACAAGAGCCTTGTCGATCGGCTTGGCGAAACGGGCATCGGCGACCGTAACGGGCACGCCCTGTGCGGCCAGCTGATCTGCGGCGCGCAGGGATTCATGCAGGCGCGGACCAAGCGACAGGATGGCGACGCCACCGCGGGCGTTCGGAGCGCGGCGGGCTTCGCGGACGATGCGGCCCTTGCCGATTTCCAGAACTTCGCCCTTTTCCGGCAGATCAAGCCCGATACCGTTGCCGCGCGGGTAGCGGAAGGCGATCGGTCCGGCGTCATATTCACAGGCCGTCGCCGTAGCGTGCAGCAGTTCGATCTCGTCGCACGGTGCCATCACGACCATGTTCGGCAGGCAGCACAGGTAGTTCAGGTCGAACGAACCGGCATGGGTGGCGCCATCGGCACCGACCAGACCGGCGCGGTCGATGGCAAAGCGGACGGGGAGGTTCTGGAGCGCCACGTCGTGAACGACCTGATCGTAGGCGCGCTGCAGGAAGGTCGAATAGATCGCGCAGAACGGGCGCAGGCCTTCGGATGCAATACCGGCGGCGAAAGTGACGGCGTGCTGTTCGGCAATCCCCACGTCGAAGAAGCGATCCGGATAGGCCTTGGCAAACGCGCTCAGACCCGTGCCGGACGGCATTGCCGCGGTGATCGTCACGAGCTTGTCGTCGGTCTTGGCGCGGCGCATCAGTTCGCGGCTGAAGATGGAAGTGTAGCTCGGCGGACCGGCCGGAGCCTTCTTCTGCTCACCCGTGACGACGTTGAACTTGCTGACAGCGTGATACTTGTCACCGGCGGCTTCAGCGGGTTTGTAGCCGCGGCCCTTTTCGGTGATGATGTGCAGCAGGATCGGACCCTGATCGTCGGCATCGCGCAGATTGCGCAGGATCGGCACGAGCTGGCTCATGTCATGTCCGTTGACCGGGCCGACGTAATAGAAGCCGAGCTCTTCAAACAGCGTGCCACCGGTGATCAGGCCGCGGGCATATTCTTCGGCGCGCTTGGCGGTGCGCTCGATCTTGCCCGGAAGGCGCTTCGCGACCTTGCCGGCGAGATCGCGCAGGCTGAAGAACTGGCGCGAAGACATCAGGCGCGACAGGTAGTCAGACATTGAGCCGACCGGGGGTGCGATCGACATTTCGTTGTCGTTCAGCACCACGATCAGGCGGTTTGCGCCGGGGCCTGCGACTGCAGCGTTGTTCATGGCTTCATAGGCCATGCCAGCCGAAATCGAGCCGTCGCCGATCACCGCAATCACGTTACGCTCGTGATAGCTCGGGTCTTCTTCCGCGCGCAGATGGTGCGCAACGGCCATGCCGAGGCCAGCCGAGATCGACGTCGAGGAATGTGCTGCGCCGAACGGGTCGTATTCGCTTTCCGAACGACGGGTGAAGCCGGACAGGCCTTCGGGCTGGCGCAGGGTGCGGATCCGGTCGCGGCGACCGGTCAGGATCTTGTGCGGATAAGCCTGATGGCCGACGTCCCAGATGATGCGGTCGTCCGGTGTGTTGAAGACGGCGTGCAGGGCAACGGTCAGTTCGACCACGCCAAGAGAGGCGCCAAGATGGCCACCCGTGGTGGAGACGGCGTCAACGGTTTCCGAGCGCAGTTCGTCGGCAAGCTGCTTGAGCTGATCGACGGACAGGTTCCGCATGTCGGCAGGGAAGCGGACGCGATCCAGTTCGGGATAGCGGCCATAGGTAGGAATCGTAGAGGAATTCTTGCTCATGGGATCAGTTCCTGCGCTCGACGACATAATCTGCCAGTGCCCTGAGGGCGTCGGCCTGTGCACCGAAAGATGAAAGAGCCTCCCGGGCCCGGTCGCTCAGGCGACGGGCTTCGGCGCGGGCACCGTCGATGCCAAGCAGGGAGACATAGGTTGATTTGCCGCTGGCTTCGTCCTTGCCAGCGGTTTTGCCGAGTTCCTCGGCGGTAGCGGTAGAATCCAGAACGTCATCGGCGACCTGAAACGCGGTGCCCAGATCGCGGCCGTAGGCGACGATGGCGGCGCGGCGTTCATCGTCCACATCAGCCAGAATGGCGCCGGACTCGGCGGCATAGCGGATGAGGGCGCCGGTTTTCAGGGCGTGCAGACGGCGCACCTGATCCAGCGGCAGGGCGCGGCCTTCGCCACGGATATCGATGACCTGACCGCCAACCATGCCAGCCGATCCCGAAGCCTGCGCAAGGGCGAGGGCCAGATTGGCACGGACAGACGGACTGGGACTGGTTTCGGGTTCGACAAGAATTTCGAAAGCACGGGTCTGCAGGGCGTCACCTGCCAGAATCGCGATCGCTTCGTCGAACTGCTTGTGTGTGGACGGCTGACCGCGTCGCAGGTCGTCGTCGTCCATGGACGGCAGATCGTCATGGACCAGCGAATAGGCGTGCAGCAGTTCGACCGACGCGGCAACGCGCAGGGCGGCTTCACGGTCTGCGCCAAACAGTGTCGCAACTTCGACAGCCAGAAAACCGCGCAGACGCTTGCCGCCGCCGAGGGCGGCATAACGCATGGCGTCCAGAAGAACAGACTCGTCTCCCGGAACCATGGGCAGAAGGGCGTCGATTGTGCTTTCGATTTCGGCACAGGCGCGGAAAAGCGCGTCTTTCAGGGAAACAGACGGGGTAGGGGCATTCATCGGCCGGAGTCTCCGGTATCGGCAAGAGGCTCCGTGCCTGTCGTGCCGTCATCGTTCTGCACGATGGCACGCACACGCATTTCGGCCTCTCCCAGCTTCGCATCGCAATGTCTGCGCAGGGCAGCACCGCGTTCATAGGCGGAAATAGCGTCCTCGAGTTTCATCTGACCGCCTTCAAGGCCACGGACGATCCTCTCCAGTTCGGACAGGGCATCCTCAAAAGACAGGGCATCCATGGGGGAATCAATGGGTTCGGGCATGAAAAGCCTCAAGGCACACTTTGGAACAAGGTAGCGAGGGGATTACAGGCAGAAGACAGTTTTTGCCAGCCCCGCACACGGGAACGCTGGAGTTTCCTCAGGAGGGTGACGTTTCTGCACGTCGCCGGATCACGAAGGAAAGCATGCCTGCGGTTTCCGTGAACGCAATGAGCGCATGGCCGGTTTCGCGGCAATAGGACTGGAAATCCGCCACTGAGGCGCGGTCGGTGGCGAGGATGCGCAGCTTCGCGCCCGGGGCCATGTCACGCAGGGCGCGATTGGCTTTGAGGACGGGCATGGGGCAGGCCAGACCACGCAGATCGAGAAGTGTTTCTGTCGGAAGAACAGTCATAGGACGCAATTATGCGCCTATCTCCGAAGGGGGCCAAGTCGGCTTTTGGTGCGCTTGCCTGAAGGTTTCAGGTTTTCATTGATAAATCAGGTGCTTGTTTCTATATTAATGGCTTAATGCCACAAAAGCGTTCCTTCCGGGGAGCGCTTTTTTTTATTTGGGGGACGGCATGTCGGACGGGGAAGGCCAGGTAGTCAGTCTGGCTGATGGAAATGAGAGACGCGCTTATACGCTTCGGATGCTCGAAGATCGGGTTCTGCGATTGGAGACGATCGCGGGGGGGCTTTCGGATCGATATGAGGAATTGCGCACCGAGATGCGGCAGGAAATCTCGTCGCTACGGGATCAGATGAAGCTGCTGGAAACGAAGGTTGATGAGGGGAATCGCGTGGTTAACGGGAAGCTGGACCGGCTGATCGGAGGGCGGGCGGTCATTACTGGGATCATCACACTGGTCACATCCATTCTGGGGACGGGCATGGTGCATGTCGCCCTGTCCCTGACCACGAAGTGAGGAGATGCCATGAGTGGAATTGATGCAGGCCAGCTCAAGCATCTGGTAGTTGCTCCAGCACTGGCGGCGCTCGGGCTAGATGGGGACGTTGCGGTCAATCTGGTGACGGGCACGGCGCTTGCGGAAAGTCGGGGGACATATGTCCGGCAGATTGGTGGGGGCCCGGCTCTGGGTTTGTGGCAGATGGAACCCGCGACGCATGACGACTGCTGGGTCAACTTTCTGTGTTATCCGGCTGGCAGGAGGTTCGAGCGGATTCTGGAGGGGATGCTCTCGCAGGATCTGCCCCGAAGCGCGCAGCTTGTTTCCAATTTGAGATATGCCTCGGCAATGGCCCGCATCCGGTATTACCGGACGCCGGTCTCCCTGCCGTCGTCGAGCGATCCGGCCGTTCTGAGCCGTTTTCACAAGCAGTATTACAACACGGCTGCAGGGGCGGCTGACCCTGTGGCCAACATCCCGTTTTTCCGTCAGGCGGTTATGGTCTGAAGAGAGTGGGAGCGGTGTCGGGGAATGTATGCATCACGCTCCCGACACCGCGTGACTGTTTAAACCGGTTTAATATGACCGAATAGTGGCAGATGATGCCGGAAAACAGGTCGTTTCAAGTTCAGGGTGTAGAAAGTGGCAGCGTTCGCGTGGACAGGTCGCCTCTGAACGTCGTGCTGCCCGTATGGGTCAGGGACAGACCGCGGTGGAGGGCCACCTTTCCTCCGATTGTGATCCAGCGGCGGCAAAAGGCGAAATCTTCGGAAAGATAGGTCCGGGTTTCCGGGTCTATCAGGCAGTCGAACAGGGCATAGGCGTCTGACGAGGGTGCTTGCGAAGTCTGACCTTCGGACTTCGCGTCGATGCGGCTGTAACGGGTTTCGGGATAGTGGGCGATCATGTCGAGGACCATCTGGCGGGTCATGAGCATGAAGCCGGTTCCGATATAGGAGACGGTGACGATATCTTCCGAGGGGTTGCCGTCATGCAGGGCGGTGCAGTCTCCGACATAGCGCAGACTGGCTGTCCGGCGGTCTTCGCCAGCGGCAATGAAACGGTCTGTATCGTGGTCCCAGTAATGGGATTTCAGGGGATAGGCTCCTCCGATCAGAGGGCGGTTTGCATCCAGCAGGGCGAGAATGTCGGTTATGGAAAAGCCGATATCGCTGTCGATGAAAAGAAGATGGGTGGCATCGGTCATGGTCACGAACTGATGCAGAAGGGTGTTTCTGGCCCGCGTGATGAGGGCGTCACTGCCGATTGTGGACAGGGTGAGTTGCAGATTATGGGCCGGTGCTGTGGCCATGCAGCCGATGAGGGACTGCATGTAATTCAGTGTGATGGTGCCACCGAAGCAGGGCGTGGCGATGAAGACGTGGCGCGGACTGGGGGGGCAGGAAGTCATGCGAGGCAGCCTGCCCGGAAGCTATGAAAAAAGAATTAAAACCGCGCTTTAAAAAGTCTTCATGCTCCCATGTGTGCTTGAAGAACCATGTAAAAGACGAAGGCGGCGTCCAGACCGAGGACGATTGGCGTTAGGCGCTGGAACTGACGTGTGGCGACGGCGAGCGCGGTGTAGATCAGCAGGCCGCAGGACAGGCTCAGCATGAAGTTGCCGGTCACGCCTGCGATCAGCAGCATCATCAGAGGCGGAATGGCTTCTGCGGGTGTTTCCGCAACGCGGCTGAGGCTGCCGAGCATGTTCAGGCCCACGAGAATGAGCACGGGCGCTGTGGCGATCGCGGGAATGGCGGTGATGAGCGGCCAGAAAACGGAGGACAGGGCAAACAGGACAGCGACGACCAGCGCGCTCAGGCCCGTGCGGCCACCGGCTTCCACGCCTGCCAGACTCTCGACATAGGCGGAGACCGTGCAGGTTCCGAGCGAGGCGCCGATGATGCTGGCCGCTCCATCAGAGCCGAAAGCGCGATGGTCGAGCGCAGGTTTTTCAACCGTTCCGTCCAGGCCTGCGCGGTGGGCGACGCTCATCATGGTCGCTGTTGCGTCGAAAAAATCGCTCAGCAGAAAATAGAGCGTGATGGGGACGAGAAGTCCGAGATGGGAAAAATATTCGTGGAAATCGAAGGGCAGGAACAGGTTTGTCGGGTAATGCGGCCAGTCCAGAAGTTGGGCTGGAAGATGCGTGATCGGACCTGAGGGCGTGTGGATGAACAGTCCGGCGATGGTAATGGTGAGGATGGCGAGGAGCAATCCGGCCGGGACGCGCAAGACAACGAGAATGGCGCTCAGGACGACGCCAGCCATGCTGAGCAGGACGGACGGGTTGCTCAGGGAGCCAAATGTCAGACCTTCGGGCGAAGGAACGGCGATGCCGCCCGTCATCAGGCCGATCCGGGCGATGAAGGCACCGAGTGCGATCTGGATCCCGAGCACAATCGAGGGCGGAAAGCCACGGATGATGCGCTGGCGGATCTGGCTCAGGGAGAGGGCGGTGAAGCATAATCCGCTGAACAGGACGACCGTGAAGGCCGTGCGCGGACTGACATGGGCCTGCTGTACGACAACCTGCGCGAACAGGACATTGCTGCTCATGGCGGGGGCAAGGGCGATGGGCAGTCTGGCCCAGAGCGCCATTAGCAGCGTTCCGGCGACGGCACCCGCGATTGTGGTCATGACCATGTCGTGACGATCCAGACCCGCCGCCGAAAGGATGGCCGGGTTGACGGCCACGATATAGGCCATGGCCCCGAAGACCGTCAGTCCGGCAATGACCTCACGCGGGATCGTTGAACCACGGGCCGTGATATGGAACCAGCGGTCGAGTCTGGATAGCAGCAAGCGGACACTCCGGGAGCAGGGGATAGCTGGGCCAAGCTATAGTCAAAAAAGCTGGTTCTGCCACGACCCGGAGCGTATCTTTTCATTTCGGTTTCGATTTTTTCTCCCATGCTTTGTGGATCTCTGCCGGAGACAGGCGGTGGTGTGAGGCTTGCGGATGCATTGCTGTCTGTGGGTGTGCTGGGTGCGGGATGCTGCTGGGGCCTGAGCCTGTGGTGGCGCCGGGTGCGATCCCGGCGGCGGGATGTTCATTGGCTTCCAGAATGGCTTTTTCACAGGCCGAGCCCTTGCCGACACCAAGCTGGATGGTCGGAATCAGAGCTGCTGGCGGAAAGACGATCCCAAGCCCCACAGAGGCTGCGACGCGGCCGATCAGTTCCGCACCGGGCAGAATTGTGGGGCTGCTGATCGGGCCGAAAATATGGACCGCGCCGGGCAGGGACAGGATCTGTGGTCCGATCGAGCGGGTGGTGATGGCGTAGTCCAGTGTGTCCTTATGAAAATTGACGGTGCCAGTGCCGCTTGTCCGGGTAGTACCGGTTTGCAGGAGCATTGCATCGGTATGCACAATACCGTTCTTGAGCGGCAGGTCCGCCACGAGGCATTCCAGTTTTGAGCGATCCGGAATTCCAAGCGCAGACAGAATGGCCGAGCCGAGCTTGAGCCCCAGCAGATCGGGAAGAAGGGCCGTCACATCCCCCCCGCGGTCCAGAACCAGTGTCGTCCCGCCGTTGCCGTTTTCGACCAGCGTTGCGACCGAATTGCCAGTCGAATTAAGCGTTACATGACCGCCAATAGTGCCTTCACCTTGGAACATGTCCTTGGATGTCATGATGCGGGAGAGGGGAAGGCGGGAGACGTCCAGACGGAAGCGGGTGTGGAACTGCGCGTTTTTGGTCGGCTCAAGCGTAGCATTTGCGGAAATGGTTCCTGTCCCGGTGGCAAAGGTCAGGTGTTTGAGGTCAATGGCGCCGTCATGGATGTCGAGTTCGGTATCAATATTGTCCAGAGGCCAGTTTTTATTGCGGATGTGATCGCCGTGATAGGTTAGATGCACGTTGGCGGCATTGAGTTTCGGGACATTGATGGCCTTGTCAGGCAGTACGCGGGTACTGGCCGGTTCGGCTTTTTTCGCTTCGCCGGGCTGTGCGCCAATGAAGCCGCCCAGATCCGCCAGATCCACTTGATGGGAATGAAGGGCCGCATCCACAAAGATCGGTTTCTGATGCGGATTGACATTGATGTCTCCGCCGATATCCGAAGAGCCCATATGGCCTTCGAATTTCTGGAAACGGATTGCGCGGTCGGAATAGGCCAGATTGCCGGTGACGCTATAGGCCGGGGTTTCCGGAATGGGTACGCCCGTCAGGGGGTAAAGGAGCGCCATGTCCGGACCGGCAAAATGCAGTGCAAGATTGGTACCGCGGAAGTGGATCGGATCGTCAACCGTGCCGCGCAGAGTGATGTAGGTGGGGCCGTTGGCGAGGCGTCCGTCGATTGGATAGGGATGCGTGGTGTCTGTGATGTCCAGAAGGGCGCCCCCAACGATATGACCCGTGATGGGTGCGCGGGCGTAGCGGCCTTCAAGATCAATGACGATATGCCCGTCATCGCCGTCTTTTGGCGGAACAGTATGGATAAGGACGTGCATGTCCGTCTTCAGCTTTGCCATCGCTATACGGACATCGCCGTCATTGATCTCGATCTTGCCGAGCTTGGGCAATGTTGTTGAAGGTGACGCTGTCTGGGAGGATGTATCGGACGATGAGGGGAACGTATAATTGTTCGTGCCATCAGTTAGTGAAACGATGTCGCCTTTTGGTGCGTCGACACGGATCAGTGGCACGGAGAGACCGCCACCTGTCAGGTAACGCCATGCATCGATCTTGACCGTGATGGCGTGAGCCGAGGCAAAGTCGTCTTTTTCTTTTCCGAAGCCCTCGGGCTGGCCGATTTTCAGATCATCGACCGTAATTGTTGGCTTGAAGCCAAGATGAACATGCAGATGCGCGATGCTGACGGGGCGATGCAGGGCTGCTGTGGCCTTGCGGTCAATGTAGGGAACGAACCAGTCCCATTGCCAGATCAGGATCAGCACGATGAGGGCGGCCACCAGCGCTCCGACAATACCGCCAGCGGTTTTCAGGCGCCGGTGTCGCTTCCCCCGCCCGGCGAGAGGTTTGTCAGAAGGGGACGGCGTTCGGGGCGGGGTGCTGCTCAACGGCGTTTCTCCGGAATTTGTGGTGTGTCGAGACGGATCTGGTTGTTGCAAGTCACTCTAATTACGGACAGAACCAGAAACGGTTTCACAAAAGACAGGAAGATCGGGACGGATGGACACGGTTGAACGCATCGGCAGTCAGGGCGGCTCAGGCCTTGCGGAACTGCGACGTGTCAGCCGAAAGGCGCATGAAGCCGTGGATGAAGCTTTTTCGCGTTTCAATCTTGCAGATCGAGAATCCTACGGTGCGTTTCTGACAGCTCATGCAGGCGCGCTTCTGACGGCCGAGACCTATCTCGCGAAGCATCCGAGTGTGCTGCCATCATGGCATTCACGCTCGGAACTGCTGAAGGAGGATCTGCGGCAGATGGGGCTTGAAGTTCCTGCGGCGCGTCAGGACATCTTTCCCGAGCATGACGGCATAGCGCTGGGCGTGCTGTATGTTCTGGAGGGATCACGCCTTGGCGGCCGGGTGCTTTCGGCGCGTGTGGCTGAGGGCTTGCCCCGGGCGTATCTGTCGGCGTTTCATCAGAAAGGGGAATGGCCTGAGTTTCTGGCACATCTGGAGCACTCTCTGAACGAGAGCGACGTGGCGCAGTGTGAGGCTGTTACGGCTGGGGCAGTCCTGACGTTTGACCTGTTCCGCAATAGCGCCAGTTCTCAGGTCTGAGGCGGTCGGGCCGGCCGCACATTCCTTGGGACAACACCCGGAAAAGCATCGGACAGGCGCTCGGCCTCCTCGAACGGCAGCATAGCAACCGCGCATCCCAGGGCGCTGGCATCTGCTGCGGGAAGTCTTTCAATTCCGCGCAGTAATCCTGCAAGGTTATGGCCTTCCGCCGTCAGAACCATGAAAGATGTCATGCGGCTGTAGAGACTCATCGTAGCGTCGATTTCCCTCAGGCGATGGTCGGGAATGGCGATATGGATATCATTGCCGCTGACGGGGGACTGGACGGTGTTTTCAGCAATTTTGATGCGGAGCGGTACTATGGGCAGGAGCGTCGGCGAGCCTGCAAGCGGGAGATATCGGCCGGGCAGTGGATTTTCCACGAACAGGCATGCGTTCCAGATATCGGTGTCCGATACTTCCAAAGCCATGACGAGCGGATTATAGCGCCCGAAATCCGTGTCCGTCGCTCCAACAGGAACGAAAGAGCCGGTTTGCATATCCAGCATCAGACGCGGTGTTTCCCCGAGCGTGCAGAAACGAAATTGCGGTTGTGAGCGGGAGGACGAAGACACGGAAAGCTGAGCGGGTGTCAGGCCAAGTTTTTGCAGAGCGGATTTATCCGCATGGGTCATGACGGTCTTGAGGCGCCAATAAAGATCGGTCAACGACGCCTGGGTCAGGAATGAGGCGATCCGGCGGCTTTCGGGAAGCCAGCGGTTTGCGCCGCCATATTCAGCATCATTGCGGTCGAAGTTGTTCCAGGCCTGCTCGGGCGTCGCGCTAGAATCGCGCTTGAAGAAACTTTCCCGGTCTCTGGCGGCAAAGTGAAGAATCCGCGCTTCGTCCCAGACGGCATTTCTATCCAACGCCGAAAAGGGATCAGGCAGGGCGGCTTCGAGAGAGCGTGGCTGAACAAGATGTCGGATAACGCGGTGATCCGGTAGGCCGAGAAGGCCATGACGGGTGAAGGTCTCGACCGGGGAGAAGGCCGAGGGCGTCAGGCGTCCGGAAGAGCCGAACAGGCACCAGTTTACAGGAATGGTCGTTCCGGTCGCAGCAGCCGTGAATTCAGCGACGGATCGGGCGGTCTCGAAATGCAGGTATTCGTCCGCCGCCAGAATCATCATCCAGTCGAACTCGTTCCGCCCCTGTGCGAGCGCGTTTTCGTGGAATCGGGTCTGACGTTCCAGTCGTGTGGGGAGCGTCGTATCGGCGGACTGGACCCGGATGTCGTAAAGCGTGGCGGCGTTTGAGAGGACCGTACTGGTTCCGTCCGTCGAATGATCGTCACAGACAATCAGGGTCGAGAAACCGACTGTCGCGTGATGGGCCAGCCACCATCCGATCGTATCAACCTCGTTGTGAACGAACAGGATGGCGGCGCTTTTCGACATGGGGCAGGTCTCAGTCCATTTTCAGGGCGGCGAGGAAGGCGCTCTGGGGGATTTCGACTTTACCGAACTGCCGCATGCGCTTTTTGCCTTCCTTCTGTTTGTCCAGAAGTTTGCGCTTACGGGAAATATCGCCACCATAACATTTGGCCGTCACGTCCTTGGACAGCGCGCCAATCGTTTCACGGGCGATGACCTTGGAGCCGATGGCGGCCTGAATGGCGATCTTGAAGAGCTGCTTGGGGATCAGATCCTTGAGCTTGCCGCAGATCGAGCGGCCGCGCTGCTCGGCGACGGTGCGGTGCGAGATGAACGACAGGGCATCGACCGGTTCGTGGTTCACGAGAATGGAGATGCGGACCAGATCGCTCTCTTCGTAGCCGTCCATCTGATAGTCGAAGGAGGCGTAGCCACGGCTGATGGATTTCAGGCGGTCGTAGAAATCGAACACCACTTCATTCAGCGGCAGACGATAGACGGCCATGGCGCGGTTGCCGACATAGGTCAGATCCACCTGCACGCCACGGCGTTCGGAACAGAGCGTCAGGACCGGGCCGAGATATTCGTCCTGCACCATGATGGTCGCCTTGATCCAAGGCTCATCAATGGTTTCGATCTTGCTCAGTTCCGGCATGTCCGCCGGATTGTGCAGATCCTCGACCGTGCCATCCGTCATGTGCATCTTGTAGACCACAGACGGGGCGGTTGCGATCAGGTCCAGATTGAATTCGCGGGACAGGCGTTCCTGAATGATTTCCAGATGCAGCAATCCGAGGAAGCCGCAGCGGAAACCGAAACCCAGTGCCGCCGATGTCTCGGCTTCAAAGTGGAACGACGCATCGTTCAGACGCAGCTTCGCAAGACTGTCACGCAGTTTTTCGAAATCATCCGCGTCGATCGGGAACAGGCCGCACCACACGACGGGAATGGATGGCTTGAAGCCCGGGAGAGCTTTCTCCGCTGGGCGGCGGTCAAGGGTGACGGTGTCGCCGACATTGCAGTCCGCGACGGTCTTGATGGCGGCGTTGATGTAGCCCATCTCGCCCGGGCCGAGGCTCTCGACCGACTGCATCTTGGGCAGAAATACACCGACCTGATCAACATGATAGGTCGCACCGGTCTGCATCATGCGGATGCGGTCGCCGCGCTTCAGGCGGCCGTCCTTGATGCGGACGAGAATGATGACGCCCAGATACGCATCATACCAGCTATCGACCAGCAGGGCCTGAAGCGGCGCTTCGGCATCGCCCGTGGGGGCGGGGAGGCGCTGGACGAGGGCTTCGAGCACGCCTTCGATATTGATGCCGGTCTTGGCGCTGATCTCGACGGCGTCATCGGCGGGGATTCCGACAACTTCCTCGATCTGGGCGCGGACGCGCTCGGGTTCCGCGGCCGGAAGGTCGATTTTGTTCAGGACCGGGACGATTTCATGATTGGCGTCGAGCGCCTGATAGACGTTCGCCAGCGTCTGGGCTTCCACGCCCTGAGAGGCATCGACGACCAGCAAAGAGCCTTCACAGGCAGCGAGCGAGCGGCTGACTTCGTAGGCGAAGTCGACATGGCCCGGCGTATCCATCAGGTTCAGCGTGTAAACCTTGCCGTCCTTGGCCGGATAGGTCAGGCGCACAGTCTGCGCCTTGATGGTGATCCCGCGCTCCTGCTCGAGTTCCATCGAATCGAGGACCTGATTTTTCATCTCGCGAGCGGTCAGGGCGCCACAGGCCTGAATCAGGCGATCGGCCAGCGTCGATTTGCCGTGATCGATGTGGGCGATGATCGAGAAATTGCGGATAAGGGAGAGCGGGGTATCGGTCATGGCTGCTACATAAGGGATTATCGCAGAAATGTCAGTAGATCTGCGCAAAAGCCTGCCTTTGTGAAAAGGCAGGCGGGAGTGGGATCAGCGGTCCGTGAGACGGAACTCGATCCTGCGGTTTCTGGCATAGGCCGCCGGTGTGCTGGCAGCGTCCAGAGGCTGGTAGTCGGCGAAGCCCGTCGCGGCCAGATGACGTGGGTCCACGCCCTCGGCAATCAGCAGTTTGACCACCGTGATGGCGCGCTCCGACGACAGTTCCCAGTTGCTGGGAAATGCGCTGTGGATCGGCTGGCGGTCAGCATGACCATCCACGCGCAGAATCCACGGAAGATCCGTCGGAATCGTTGAGGCGACCTGTTTGAAGGTGTGGGCAAGCGTCGTGATTTCCTTGCGGCCTTCCGGCGTCAGATCGGCGCTACCCTGAGGGAACAGGATTTCCGACTGGAAGACAAAACGGTCTCCCACGACATTCACGCCTTTCTGGTCTTTCAGCAGATCCCGCAGGCGACCGAAGAACTCGGACCGGTAGCGTTTGAGCTGATTGACCTTGTCGGCCAGCGCCAGATTGAGCTTGTTACCAAGGTCCGCAATCTGGGCATCCTTGCCCTGCTCGTTTTTCTTTTCGAGGTCGAGAGCGTTGCTGATCGCCTGAAGCTGGCGGGTCAGTTCTTCAACCTGCGCCTGAAGGTCAGAAATCTTGCTGTTCTGCTGTTTGCTTGTGTCGTCTGCTGAGGCGAGGGCCTGATCCTTCGACTGAAGCTGTCCCGTCAGGGCAGCGATCTGTGTCGAAAGAGTCTGAAGTTGGGCCTGATTATGCTGTTTTTCGTCAGACAGGGTGGCGACGGTTGAGGAGAGGCTTTTATTTTTGTCTTCCGTCATCGACAGCATGTGCGACAGCTCGGCCAGCTGCTTTTGCAGGGCGTCGAGCGTGTGTTCGCGTCGTGACAGCGAGACCGACAGGAACTGCTGCCCCACGACGAAGACGAGCAGAACGAAAGTGACGACCATCAGCAGGGTGGACAGGGCGTCCACATAGCCGGGCCAGGCATCGAGGGCGTTGTGGGATCCGCGTCTGCGCCGGGCCATGGATCAGTCCTGCCTGCCGGGGGAGGGCGTCGTGTTGCCAGAGGCTGCGGCAATCGTGCGGGCCAGAACGCGCAGATCGTTGCGAAGCTCGCCGATTGTTTGGGCGCGGCCTTCATGAAGCTCCTGGATCAGGCGGCTGAGATGCGTTTCGATCCGCAGGAGCGCCGTTCCCTGAGAGCCCGGACCGTCATCGCCCATATGGCGCAGAAGGGCGGTCTGGGTTTCGGCGGTGCGGGTCATGAGCGTCTGGTTGGCGGCGAGCAGATCGGTCATGCCGCGCAGACGTTCCTGAAGGCTGTCGAGCATGTGCAACTCGCGGACGCGGTTTTCCTCGCTGCGGGAGACGGCGTTCTGGAGCGTTTCCAGATTTTCGGCAGTCTGTTCGAGCAGGGCCTGAACATAGGCCGGAACAGGGGCGCCGTCGCTGTCGATGGACGTGCTGCCCGTGACGCGTGTGACGCCAGCCAGCCATTCTTCCAGTTCATTGAAAAAGCGGGTCTGGGCCTGCCCGGCCGTCAGGTCGAGAAAGCCGAGAACCAGTGCGCCGGCGAGGCCGAACATCGAGCCCGAGAACGCCGTGGACATGCCCGCAAGCGGTCCGGCAAGGCCTGTCTTGAGCTGGTTGAACATGACGTCCATGTCGCCGCCGCCTGCGGACATGCCGCCAATGACACCGGCAATCGAACTTACCGTCAGCAGAAGGCCGTAGAACGTGCCCAGAAGACCCAGAAAAATCAGAAGCTGGGTCATGTAACGGGAGATTTCCCGGCTTTCGTCCAGACGTGAGGACAGGCTGTCGAGCATGGCCTGTGTGGTCTGGGTTGAAAGCGTCAGGCGGTCCGTCCGGTTGCGGGCTGCCAGCATGCTGGCCATGGGCGCGAGCAGGCGGGGCGCCTTGGGCGCGGCCAGACCGGCGCGAGGCTGGCGCAGGAGTTCAACCCAGTGCACTTCCGGCATGAGGCGCTGGACGACATGCAGGTTCCACAGGATGCCTAGCAGGAGCACACCGAGGATAATGGCATCGAGCTTCGGGTTCGCGCTGAAGGCCTGAAGCAGGGTTGTGCCCATTGTCGCGGCCAGAAGGCCGACCGCGACAAGGAAAACGGCCATTCGGAGCAGATAGGTCGTAGGACGTGTCACGGCGTGTCTTTCCTGATGTTATTTCGGCAGGCCGTTTGCGGAAGGTGAGGGGTCTGCGGGATTTGTCTCAATGACAACATCCAGCCGGTCGGCAGGCGCACTGTCTCCGGCGTCCGGACGTCCGAGCGCGCGGGGATAAAGACGGGTCGTGGCCACGCCTGCGTGAATGAAGATCGACCGGACGGCAAGCGCGCGGGCCAGCGCGATGCGACGCGGCATGGACACGTCATCGCCCGGCAGTGTGGCATGGGCGATCAGCACGACCCGCTCTTCCGGGTGATGGGAGAGTTCGGTTCCGTAAGCCTGCAGCGTTTTGAGGCTGTCGGCGTTCAGCGCGTCGCTTCCGGACGCGAACAGAACGCGCAGTCCGCCGTCAGGCAGCGATTCCGTATGGCTTGCGGCATCGGCAACGGCCGTCACGTCCGTCGGAGGAACCGGCGGATGAAGCTGAACCGGAACGAATGGCGGGGGCAGCACCACGGGAGGTGGTGGAGCGGGAGGGACGCCCGGAACCGTCTCATGCGCCGGAGCAGATTTGACCGGAGTGGCTGCTGGGGCAGACGTGGACGTCGCAGCGGTTTTCTGGGGTGCCGCCTTCGTGTCGCTGTGTGCGGCGGATGTGTGGGCCGTATGTGGCGCTGGGGCCGGTTTTTTTGCAGTGGGAGCTGGCTTGCCCTGAGGCAGATCATCCAGATTGCTGGTGACCTGTGCCTGTGCGACGGGCAGCGAGAGGCAGGCCAGAAAGGCCGCCAGAGAAAGGGAGGAGAGGATCGGCCTGTTCATGTCAGGCCGATCCTAGACGACGCCTCACGACTCCCGCAATGGGGCGTGAGGACAGTTTCGTCAGCGCCGGGAGATCAACCCCGGTTCAGGGCCTCATGCACGAGCGCGCGCAGGGTGCCGTGAAGGTTGGTGTTTCCGGCAACGACATTCACGTCGTCCGGCAGATCGTGGAGTTCGTTGCCGTCGGGATCGGTCGCATAACCACCTGCCTCACGAACGAGAAGCAGACCGGCTGCGCAGTCCCACGGCTTGATGCCAAATTCCCAGTAGCCTTCGTAGCGGCCTGCTGCCACCCATGCGAGATCGAGGGCAGCGGCGCCGAAGCGGCGAATCCCTGCGACCTGCGGCATCAGTGCGCCCAGAACGCGGGCGAACGGCAGACGGCTGCTGCTCGGGACTTTTGCAAAGGGAATGCCCGTTGCGAAAACGGCTTCCAGCATATTGCGGCGGCCGGAGACGCGGAGGCGACGCTCGTTAAGGAACGCGCCCACGCCCTTTTCGGCCCAGAACATTTCGTTGGCAGCGGGGTTGTAGACAACCGCCGCGACCAGTTCGACCGATCCGTCCTGAAGTCTGCGCTGAAGGCCGATGGAAATGGCCCAGTGCGGAATGCCGTGCAGGAAGTTCGTCGTGCCGTCGAGCGGATCGACGATCCAGCGCCAGGTCCAGTTATCCCCGCCCGAAGCGCCGCTTTCTTCCATCAGGAAGGCATAGCCCGGCCGCGCACGGCTCAGTTCTTCGCGGAGAATGGTTTCGGCGCGCAGGTCGGCCTGGGAGACGAAATCTCCCGGACCCTTGATGCTGACCTGAAGCTGTTCGACCTCTGCAAAGTCACGGAGCAGACGGCGCGAAGCCTTCTGCGCGGCGCCCTGCATGACGGCCATGTGCGGGGAGAGACGCATGGCGGATCAGTCCTTCGCGCGTTCGACGTAGGACGCGTCTTCCGTGCGGACAACAATACGCTCACCAGCTTCGATGAACGGCGGGACCAGCGTCTTTACGCCATTCGACAGGACGGCGGGCTTGTAGGATGAGCTGGCCGTCTGGCCCTTGACCACCGGGTCGGCTTCCGTGATTTCCAGCGTCACATGCGGCGGCAGTTCCACGCCCACCGGGTCGCCTTCGACCAGCTTGACGTTCAGCGGCATGTTATCCTGAAGGAATGCGAACTGGTCGCCGAAGATGTCCTTGGCGAGGATCAGCTGTTCGAACGTCTCCGGGTCCATCAGGACGACATTGTCACCATCCATGTAGGAATAGGTGTAGTCCTTGTCTTCCGTCATCAGACGCTCGACGGAGTCAGCCGTTCTCCAGCGCTCGTTGGTCTTGTTGCCCGTCTTGAGGTCGCGCATTTCGACCTGAATGAAGGCGCCACCCTTGCCCGGGGTGATGATCTGCTGCTTGAGAACCGTCCAGCGGCGACCGTCGTGCTCGATGACCTGGCCGGCCCGGATAAGGTTGGCTTGCTGTTTCATGCTTGTGTCCTGATGACCCTTGGATAGGGATTTTCTGTCACGTCTTGTGGGCTTCTAGCGCCGCACGGGGCTTCTAAGCAAGGCACAAGGGATGCGTAGGCTGCGGGGACTTCAGGAAAGTGTGAAGGAAAGGGGGCTTGGGGCCGCGCGCCGGGCAGGTCATGTCAGACTGTGTGTGCGTCCTGAGGGTCAGGGCGAAACGCAAGGAGAAGACGCATGTACGATATGAAGAACCTCTCGCGCATTTCCCATCTCGAAGCCAATGCCTCCAAGGGCATGGAGGCTTTCTGGCAGTTCGATCGTGCAGCTTTCGAGGAAGGGGCCGTCAGCGCCCTGACCAAGCAGCTCGCTGCCGTGGCGGTCGCCCTGACGACCCAGTGTCCGTATTGTATTGAACTTCATGTGAAGGCAGCGCGCGAAGCCGGTGCGACGGACGCTCAGCTTTCTGAAATCGCCCTTGTGGCCGCCGCCATCCGCGCGGGTGGCGCGATTACGCATGCCACGCATATGTTCGAAGCGAAGTAAGGTTTTCTTTCGCTTCAGGTAAAGTCGCAAATCTCTCCGTCAGGTGTTGAAACCGCACCCGGAGAGCCGGGCTTGAGATATTCCGGGCCGATCGGGACTTTCCCCCGGCCGCCCGGAATGTCCAGAACATAGGTTGGCCAGGCGAGGCCCGTCACCCGCCCGCGGAGTTGCCGCAGCAAAGCCTGTCCTTCCTCGACCGGAACATGGAAATGTCCGGTTCCGGCGGCTGCATCCAGATGATGCAGATAATAGGGTTTGACCCGCGCTTTCAGGAGCGCCCGCAGAAGCGCTTCCAGACTTTCTACCGTATCGTTGACCCCGCGCAGCAGAACGGACTGCGACAGGACCGGAATGGCGCGCGACAGCACGGCGCGAATGGATTTCATGGCCTGCGGGGTCAGTTCGCTGGCGTGGTTGGCATGGACCACGAGCCACATGGCGCGGTCCGTTTCCATGGCATCCAGAAGCTCTTCCGTCATGCGGGCCGGGTCGGCGACCGGCACGCGGGAATGGATGCGGATGGTCTCGATATGGGGAATGTCGGACAGGGACTGCACGATGTGCTTCAGCCTCCGGGGCGCCAGCATGAGCGGATCGCCACCCGTGAGGATGATCTCGCGGATATCGGGATGTTGCCGCACCCAGTCCAGTGCGGTTTCAAGTTGCGCATCATTCAGAAGGCCGCCGCCGGGCCCGACATGTTCTCGGCGGAAGCAGAAGCGGCAATAGAGCGGGCAGACCAGCAGCGGCTTGAGCAGGGCACGATCGGCATAGCGATGCACGATTCCGGGAACGGGCGAGAGCGCATCATCGCCGATCGGGTCCGTATCTTCGTGCGGCAGCGTGACGAGTTCGCGCGCATCGGGGATGACCTGTCTGGCGATAGGGTCGTCCGGATGGGTGATCAGGTCCTGAAAGGCAGGCGGAATGGCCATTGTGAAGCGTTCGCCCACCGCTTCGAGCGTTGAACGGTCCGCCTCGTTCGCCAGCCCCGCGTTGATCAGGTCCGAGGGGGTGCGGAGGGTGGCGCGTTTTGTGGAATGCTTTTGGGCTGTCTTGACCATATCGTGCATGTGATGCCTCTAGCGGTGCGGGTCCCCGTTTTGCAACAGGAGCGATAGACGCCATGACCGTATTGTTCGCTGGATTGGCCGCTGATTCGGCCCGGATCGCCGAGCGTCTGCCGTTGCTTGAGCGCCGCTCGCAGATGGTGAAATCCGTTCGGACCTTCTTTGAAGAACGGGGCTATCTGGAAGTCGAGACGCCCTGCGCCGTTCCCGTTCCGGGAGAAGAAGTCCATCTGCGGTGCTTCCGAACCGAGCTTGAACGCCCCGACGGCTCCTGCGAGCCGCGTTTTCTGCATACGAGTCCGGAATTCGCGATGAAGCGGATTGTAGCAGCGACGGGGAGAGCCGTGTTCCAGTTGGCGCGCGTCTGGCGCAATGGTGAGGCGAGCAACACGCATGCGCCAGAGTTCACCATGCTGGAATGGTATCGTCCGGGTGCGGATCTGTCGTCCCTGATGGATGAAACGGAAGATTTTCTCCGCGCTCTTCTGCCGCCTGTGGTGCATCGGGGGATGGATGTCATTGATCTGTCACTCCCCTTTGAGCGTCTGACGATGCAGGCTGCGTTTGCGCGTTATGTGGGTGCGGATCTGCTGGGAACGGCCGGAAATGCCGAGGCCCTTGCCGAGCAGGCGCGTGTTGGTCTGCGCAACGGGGAGACGTGGGAGGATCTGTTTTTCCGGCTTCTGCTGGAGCGCGTCGAACCCGTGATCGGGCGCGAACGCCCGACGTTCCTGACGCACTGGCCTGCCGAACAGGCCGCTCTCGCACGACGCGACCCGGCGGACGGGCGCGCGGCTCTGCGGTTTGAACTGTATGTGGGGGGGCTGGAACTGGCGAATGCATTCGAGGAACTGACGGACCCGGTGGAGCAGCGGGAGCGTTTTGTAACGGATCGCAAGCGCCGTATCGGTCTGTCACCGGATCAGGACTGGCCAGTGGACGAAGCCTTTCTGGCAGCATTGCCGGATCTGCCAGCCTGTTCGGGGATTGCGCTCGGGTTTGACCGGCTGGTCATGCTGGCGACAGGGGCGCCGCGGATCAGTGACATTTTGTGGTTGGCCTGATCTTTTCGGAACTTGCAGGAGTTTTAATCCTTCTTTTGCGTCAGAAGGGCTAGAACGTGTCGAAAGAGGAACATGACCGCTCTACAGCGGCACAGTCGGGGAAGAAGATGATGAAAAAAGTTGGCGTGCTGTCCGTTCTGGTGCTGCTGGGCCTTTCTGCCTGTGAGGTCCCGACCCTTCAGCAGCGCAAGGTTCTGGATTCCATGGTCGGCAAGTCCGAGGTGGATGTCCTGCGCCAGTTTGGTGTGCCGACCCGCAATTACGATGCGCAGGGCCATACCTTCCTCGCCTATATCGACAACCAGACGCAGTATTCTCCCGGCGGTGGCTGGGGCTGGGATGGCTGGAACGGCGGCTGGGGAGGC